>NZ_KV800878.1:18952-36231 GCF_001810355.1 Neisseria sp. HMSC074B07
CAACGCCATACTGGTTTAAAGTTAATCCACTATAAACATACCATTTAAAATTAAGGAATAACCATGCAATTGCAAGCATTTGACGAAGCGTCGCGCGTACGCCTGATGGAGCTGCTCGATGCCAAATCGGAACACCACAACACCATGCGCTGCGATGAGGTGCAGGCGTTTATGATGGCTTTGTTGAGCGGTCCCGATGCGCTGAACCCGAATGACTGGCTGCCTGAAGTTTTGGGTGACGAATCCTTATTTGATGCCAAAGAGCGCACCGAAATCGAGCGTTTGGTCATCGGTTTGGCGGCAGATTTGCGCATCAAACTCAGTAAAAAAATGCTGCCCGATTTGTGGTTATACGAAGATGCCGCCTCCAATCCCGATATTTACACTTGGTGTAACGCTTATCTGTATGCTTTGGATATCGTTCCGACCGATTGGTTTGAGGCGGTTGATCAGGAAGAATTTGAAGATTTGTTCTATCCGATTATGGCTTTGGGCGGGATTTACGATGAAGAGCGAAACGGCGAAATCATCCTGCACCTGACTGAAAAAGAACTCGCCCAGCTCGAATCCGAGCTGCCGCATGTGTTGCTGGATATTTATTGGTATTGGCAGGCAATCATCAACAAACCGCAAACGGTACGCCGCGAAGGCGACAAAACCGGACGCAACGACCCTTGCCCTTGCGGCAGCGGTAAGAAATACAAAGCCTGCTGTAACAAATAAGCGTTCAAAAACCAAAGGTCGTCTGAAAATTCAGACGACCTTTGGTTTTGAAGAGATGGCTTAGAAAAACGAAGCCAACCATACGGATAGGACAGTCAGCATAATGGTCAGCGCGCAGCCGATTTTGGCAACCGTGCCGATGATAAAGCCGATAAACGTACCGATGCCGACTTTGCCAGCCTGCCAACTGTCTTTGCGGGCGATGAATTCGCCGCTGGCTGCACCAATCAGAGGGCCTAACAGCAGGCCGGGGATGGCGAAGAATGCGCCCACAATGCCGCCGATAAACGCCCCCCAGACGGCGGTTTTACTCGCACCCGTATATTTTGCCCCCAACGCGCCCGCGACATAATCCATTGCCGTGCCGAAAATGGCGACAACGGCAAGGAAAATGAGTGTGCCGGAACCGAAAATCTGATAGTCGCCGGCGTAGCCCAACAGCCATGCGCCGACAAACATCAAGCCCAATCCCGGCAAGGCGGGGTAAATCGTGCCAAAAATGCCGACCGCTATGGCAATCAGACCGAGGATAATCAGGATGGCAGTCATCGCTTTCTTTCAAATATGAAGTGGTATAACGGCAGTATTATGGGGATGTTTCGGCTGATTTCGATAAGGCCGGATGCAAGAAAATGAAAATTTATATCGGGATGTTGCAGCTTGGGATGGGGAATTGAGCATTGCGGGATATTTCATTGAAAGGCGGTTTAAGAGACTTCAAATAGATTTTTGTATGAACATAAATCCTTGTCTGCAAAACAAGCTAGACATTCTTGCGTTGCACGAATTTCTTGAAAAAGGTCGTCTGAAAAATGAATTTCGGTGTTTTCAGACGACCTTTGGTGTCTTAATTTCAGTGAAACATTGTTAATAACGAGTGCTTACTCTATAATCACGCCCGATTTAATCGAATAAAGTGTTGGTATTTAAAATAAAAACAAAAATATGGATATCAGATGTAATGCAACAGCAGCTTCCGCCGATATCCGCTTTAATCCGTTTCCTCTTCAAGATTTTTTTTACAAACAATGGAGTGTTCATGTCCACAATGTTTTTTATCCAGTTCGCCATCGTACTGGTATGCATCTTAATCGGCGCGCAGGTCGGTGGCATCGGCTTGGGCGTGCTCGGCGGTATCGGGCTGGCGGTTTTGGCCTTCGGTTTCCATCTTGAGCCGACCAGTCCGCCGATTGACGTGATGCTGATGATTATGGCGGTCGTTTCCGCTGCCGCATCGATGCAGGCAAGCGGCGGTTTGGACTATATGATTAAAATCGCCACCCGCGTTTTACACCGCAATCCGAAATACATCACTTTCATCGCGCCTATGGTGACTTATCTGTTTACCGTACTGGCAGGCACGGGACACGTCGCTTATTCGGTCTTGCCTGTTATCGCCGAAGTCAGCCACCGCAACGGCATCCGTCCTTCCCGTCCGCTGACGATGGCGGTCATTGCGTCGCAATTCGCCATTGTTGCCAGCCCGATTGCGGCCGCGGTTGTTGCCTGCGTGACCTACCTTGAGCCGCAACACATCACGATGGCTGATGTGCTGAAAGTGACTGTTCCTTCAACTATTTTAGGTATCGGCCTTGCCTGCATATTCGTCAACAAGCTCGGCAAAGAGTTGAAAGATGACCCGCATTATCAGGCGTTGCTGAAAGACCCGGAATATGTAGAAGCCAACGAAAAAGATTCGACTGAAGTTTCCAATGCGCCCGTCAGCAAAGAGGCGAAACTTTCAGTCGGGATTTTCCTCGCCGCCGCATTGCTGGTGGTGGTCATGGGTGCTGTACCGGAGTTGCGCCCGACCTTCCAAACGGAAGAAGGTCCGAAACTGATGGGCATGGCGCACACCATCGAAATTGTCATGCTTTCCGCTGCCGCGCTGATTATCCTGCTTTGCAAACCGAATGGTAACGCGATTACCAAAGGCTCGGTGTTCCATGCGGGGATGCGGGCCGTTATCGCCGTATTCGGCGTGGCATGGCTGGGCGATACATTGATGCACGGTCATCTGGCCGAAGTCAAAGAAACCGTATCGCATTTGGTCGAAACTGCGCCGTGGACTTTCGCGTTTGCCCTGTTCGTTTTGTCCGTCTTGGTCAACAGCCAAGGGGCGACCGTTGCCACGCTGTTCCCCATCGGTATTTCGCTGGGCATTCCCGCTCCGATTATCATCGGCACGTTTGTCGCGGTGAACGGCTACTTCTTCATCCCGAACTACGGTCCGATTATCGCGGCGATTGATTTTGACAGCACGGGTTCGACCAAAATCGGCAAATTCATTTTCAACCACAGCTTTATGATTCCCGGCCTCTTGAGCATGGCATTCAGCTTGGCATTCGGTTTGCTGCTGGCGAATTACTTCTTTTAAGGTCGTCTGAAAAAAGGTCGTCTGAAAACACAAAATAGGTTTTCAGACGACCTTTGCTATATCTTTCCGGCAAAAATCTTATTCGCAATGAAGCGAGCGCGTTTTTTCGGCGAACGAATCCATAGCAATTTTGCACATGGTTTCACGCTGCGTTAAATCGGCAGCAGGCAGGGATTGAAACAGGAATTTTGTATTGTTGCGCTGAAAATCGGATTTGGCGCCTGCCTTTTTGTAACAATTCTCCGCGCGTGTGAAGTATTGTTGGCAGATTTTGGGCAGCTCTTCAAAGGTCAGCGGCTTATGTTTATGCATGCCGTGAGCGGATGCTGAGAATGCCGATGCCGTTAAAACAAGGGCTGTGAAGAATTTTAGAGGTGTTTGCATGATGCACTCCGGTGAAAAAATGGGGCAAAGCAGGCAGGAGCAAGGTCAATCCGCCTGCTTTGACAGATTGGTTTCAGCTATCGCCGACGTTTAAAAAAATATGCGTCTTGTATTTCACATTTGTTGCATTTTTGCCTTATGCGCCGTGTCGGTATTGAGTAAACAATGCCATCCATTGCTTCAATTTTTGCGCTGGATACGGGGCAATTTGCGGATAAAGGTCGTCTGAAATACCGTTTTCAGACGACCTTTAAGCGTGTTTTAACGAGGCAGGCCGCGTTCCCATGCGCGGCGGGCGCGTTTGCAGGCAAGCTGTTCTTTCCAATTCATGTAGCGTGCTTTAAAGCGGGCTTTCATGAAGTCGTCGAACTTGCGCTGTACGGTCAGGTTCCACAGGCTATGCGCCTTAACCGCCCAGCTTTCATCCCATGCGCGCAGGGAGATGGAGAATGAGCCGTCAAGGTATTTCATCCAATGCCACCAGCCGGTCGGCATGAACAAGGTATCGCCGTATTCCAAGAAACATTCGATGCCTTCGATGCCTTCAAGCTCGGGGAAACGTTCCGTATCGGGGTTGTCGACGTGATAGTCTTCCAGCGCGTAAGTGGCGAAAGGAATGCGGAACAGGCGCTCTTTCCATTTGTAATCGAACAAGATGATGTGTTTCTTGCCGAAATGCGTATGGAAGATGTGCGCCATATCGATGTCGTAGTGCAGGAAGGTTTCCGAACCTGCACCGCCGAAAAACAGGGTAGGGTAACGGTCTAAGAATCCGCCCATCAGCTCTTTGGGGAAAACGTAGTCGTTCAGTAAGGCGGGAGCGTGTTTGATGGGGTCAAATAAGAAAATCCGCAAATCCGTCGGCTCGCGTTTGATCAGATCGATATAATCGCTGAAGCGCATTTCAGTACTGGCGGCGTTAATCGGCGCGGAAGGGTCGGCTTTGGCGCTGTCGTACAAGGGGACGACGATATCGCCGACGGTTTCTTTCATATAGTCCAGCGACCATTTGTCACGGGCAGGCCAGTTGCGGGTTAGTCCTTTGATCACGACGGGACGGCGCGGCTTGAGATAATTCTGATAAAAATCTTCGCGGCTGATGTTTTCTACAACATCAATCGGAGTAAGTTTGAAACCCATAAGCAAATCTCTTTTTGGAATGTAAGACTGATTTTAAGTGAATATTTCGGAAGGAGGCAAGCGATGTTTCAGACGACCTGATTGGAATCAAGAATCGCGGTTAACTGTGATATTATGTCGATATAAATATTCCGTCCGAAACGCTTATGAACGATGCAGACGATTATTTAGGCAAGATGCCTTTTTTTATTGTATTCCTCGACCCGCTGCACACGGATTTCCAAAGCAGCGGCAAGCCTCTGAACGAATACATTGCCCGCCATCCGCTGATGCACGACAAGCTGCACCGCCCCGCTTTTGCCGCCAAAGTGTTGGAAATGGCGGCAAACAGCAGCAATATGCGTGTTTTTGTCCGTAAAGCGGATGCGCTGATTAAGCATCCTCTGCATTATATTGTTCGTAACGGCGTTTTCCGAACTGAAGAGCAGATGTGGGCGTTTATCAATTCGCCCGAAAACATCGCCGCCGTCAAACAACCCTAAAAGGCCGTACCCCCATGCTTTTGTTCATTGATAACTATGACAGTTTCACTTACAACATCGTCCAATATTTCGCCGAACTCGGTCAGGAAGTCGTCGTCCGCCGCAACGACGATATTACGCTTGAAGAAATCGAAGCTTTGAAACCGCAATATCTCGTTATCGGGCCGGGTCCTTGTTCGCCGAAAGAGGCGGGCATTTCTGTCGCCGCCATGCGCCATTTTGCCGGCAAGCTGCCGATTATGGGTGTGTGCCTCGGGCATCAGACGATAGGCGAAGCGTTCGGCGGGGATGTGGTGCGGGCAAAAACGCTGATGCACGGCAAAGTTTCGCCCGTGTTCCATTTGAACAAAGGCATGTTTAAAGATTTGCCCGATCCCGTTACCTGCACGCGTTATCACAGCCTTGTCATCGCCCGCGATACGCTGCCCGATTGTTTGGAAGTAACCGCATGGACGGAAGATCAGGAAATCATGGGCGTGCGGCACAAGGAATACGCCATTGAAGGCGTGCAGTTCCACCCCGAAGCCCTGTTGACCGAACACGGACACGATATGTTGAGAAACTTTTTGGAAGAATTTAAAGACTTCCAAGTGTCCGCCGCTTAAACCAAACGTCGTCTGAAAACTTTCAGACGACGTTTGACGTAAAAATACCCGTAAAAAGGATTGAACCATGATTACACCGCAACAAGCCATCGAACGATTAATCAGCAACAATGAATTGTTTTACGACGAAATGACCGACCTGATGCGCCAGATTATGAGCGGACAGGTACCGCCCGAACAAATCGCCGCTATCTTGACCGGATTGCGGATTAAAGTCGAAACCGTATCGGAAATCACCGCCGCCGCCGCCGTCATGCGCGAATTTGCCGCCAAAGTGCCGCTGGAAAATTCAGACGACCTCGTCGATATTGTCGGTACGGGCGGGGACGGTGCAAAAACCTTCAATATTTCCACGACTTCGATGTTTGTCGCGGCGGCGGCAGGCGCGAAAGTCGCCAAACACGGCGGACGTTCCGTTTCCTCGTCCAGCGGCGCGGCGGACGTGATGGAGCAGATGGGCGCGGTATTGAACATTACGCCGGAACAAGTCGCCGAAAGCATCCGTCAGACAGGCTTGGGCTTTATGTTTGCCCAAAACCACCACAGCGCGATGCGCCACGTCGCGCCCGTGCGCCGCTCGCTCGGGTTTAGAAGTATTTTCAATATCTTAGGCCCGCTGACTAACCCTGCCGGTGCGCCAAACCAGCTTTTGGGCGTGTTCCACATCGACTTATGCGGCATCCTGTCGCGCGTATTGAAACAGCTTGGTTCCAAACACGTTTTGGTCGTGTGCGGCGAAGGCGGTTTGGACGAAATCACACTGACCGGCAAAACCCGCGTTGCCGAGCTGAAAGACGGAGAAATCCGCGAATACGACATCAGTCCCGCCGATTTCGGTATCGAAATCCGCCGCGATTTGGACGAAATCAAAGTCGCCAACGCACAAGAATCTTTGGAAAAAATGGATGAAGTGTTGAGCGGCAAACATGGCGCGGCACGCGATATCGTCCTGCTCAATGCCGCCGCCGCGCTCTATGCCGGCAATGTCGTGCCTTCGTTGTCGGACGGTGTCAAAGCCGCCGAAGCAGCCATCGATTCAGGTAAGGCAAAAGCGAAAAAAGAAGAATTTGTCCGCTTTACGCAGCAATTTGCCAAAGAGTAAGCAAAGGTCGTCTGAAAACGGAAATTCGATACTGATTATCGGGAACGGGCTAAAACGCTGCAAAACCGTTCGATAAGCAGTTGAGGCGGTTTGACCGTCTTCAAGAAAAGATAGAAAAGTGCCGTCATCAAAAAAGGTCGTCTGAAAATTTTCAGACGACCTTTTGTTTAATCCGCCATTTGTATCAAGCTGTCGGCGAGGCGGTCGGCGGCTTGGCGGTAGCCTTTGCCTGAGAAGTGGACGCCGTCTTTAGCAGCGAGGCCTTGGCTCATCCAGCTTTTCATGCTGCATTCGCCGCCCATCGCGTTCTGCCACGACCAATACATGATTTTTTCGTCGCGGGCGATGCGCTGCTGCATTTGTTGGATGCTGCTTAAGGTGGCGGGGCGTGTGCCGCAGCTTCCTGAAGTGCTTTTCAGGGATTCGGGCGCGCCGAGAATCAGGATGCCTGCGTCGGGCAGGCTTTGTTTGATTTGGCGGATGTAGCTGCGCCAGCTTTGTTCGGTGGCTGTGATGTCTAAATCGCGAGCGAAGGCTTCGTTGGTGCCGTAGGCGAGAATAACGAGGTCGGCGCGGGTTTGGGCAAGGTCATCCTGCCAAGAGGGACGCCATTTGGACCAGTGGGTCAGTTGCGCGCCGTTGATGCCGAGTGCGGAAACGGTTACGCCGCGTCCGGGATTTTCGATATTGATGTAGCCGATGTCCCAAGGCATGGAGCTGCTGAGGGTCAGGGGCAGTCGGCCGTTGCTGCGGATGATTTGCCAGCCGCTGCTTCCGGCGGGAACTTCGCGTCCGTTGAATGACAGGGTTTGCTCGGGCAGGACGGGTTTGGCGAAAACGGAAATCTGCCTTTCGCCGCTGCTTCCGTCTTTGGCGCTGATGGTAACGCTGCTGCCGTTGGCTTTGGCGATGATGCCGCCTAAGGGGAAGTCGTCTGAAACGCTGCGGCTGCTGACGGTTTGCCACGAGCCGTCATAGCGGACGGCTGCGCTGCGCTGTCCTTTGACGGTAGAGGGGTAAACCCAGCCTATGCCGCCGTCGCCCCATTTTTGCTGGAGGCGCAGGCGCAGTTGTTCGGTGAAAAGGTCGCCGGCGGTGTGTGAATCGCCGATTTGGAGGATGCGGAATTTGCCGTCCGAGCTGCGGTCGAGTTTTTTGAGCTTGGAGAGCCAGGCGGGACGGCTGCTGCCGTAGTTTTCCAGCAGCATATCGGCGGCGGGGGCGGCGGCAGACAGGCACAATGCGGTAAGGGATACGGACAGGGTTTTGATGTTCATGAGTTTCCTGTGTGTGGTTTTCAGACGACGTCTTTGGACGCGGCGGACGGCTATTGTAACGAAAAAGACGGCATTGGATAAACAAAACGCCGTCCTTTTGCTGCCGATACGGGCTTAACGTGCGGATAATTGTTCCGTGCGTTCTTCGCCGTTCATTTCAGGGGTCGTCTGAAAAACGATTTTTTCCATGATTTTATCCGCGAGCAGTTTTTGTCCTTCAGCAGAGAAGTGGATGCCGTCTTTGCTGCGGTAGCGGATGATTTTTCCATTGATGTTGACGGAGTCGGCGTAGGTATCCGAGCCGTTGCTGAGGAGTTTGTCGGTCGGTATCCACAGGGCTTTTGGACTGATCTCGTCTGCTAAAAGTTTGTCGAGATATCGCATTTGCTTGTTAAGTTTTGCCTGTTTCATATAAGGGATGCCCATCCAAATGACTTGCACATGGTGTTGTTCGGCGGCGGCCAGGATTCGGTTGACGCGGCTGAGGTATTCTTCCGACCATTCGGGTGAGGCGAATTTCAGGTATTTTTTGCCTTTCGGGAAGTCCCACGGGTCGTTGGGACCGAGGAAGACGACCAGAAGGCGGATGTCGGTTTGTTGTTTCAGCGTTTGCTCAATGGTGTTCGGCCAGTCGAAAAACTTGGGATAGGACAATCCGGTACTTTGCTTGCTTAGATTCACCGACTGGATGCCGTATTGTTTTTTCAGGCTTCTTTCGACAAAAGGCGCAACGCCCTGCATCATCGAGTCGCCGGCAAAAAAGACTTTGTCGCCTTGTCCGAGAACGATATTGGCGGGCGGCGTAATAGGGAGATGATGTGCTTCGGGTTGTCCGCCGTGTTGTACCGTTTGAGGTTGGCGTCCGTCGGCGGGACGGTTTTTTTCGTGCGGTTCGGACGCATTGAGCTGCGCATTTTGTTCAGACGACCCATCGTTTTCAGCGATTTGAGGTTCCGGTTCGGCAATCACAGGCTGTCCTGCCAAACGTGCTTTGAGGTCGTCTGAAAAGGCGTATGCGTCTTGTTGCAGCTTCGCGCCCGTGCGCCACCATTCGTATTCGGACAAAGGCTCCAGCGGAGAAGCCTGATGATAGGTTTGCTGCCAATAGGCATTGATGGAATCTTGACTGAACCACGCCGCGCCAAAGGCGCAAACCAAAAGGGAGGCAAACAGGGAAATAAAGCGTTTCATATTCTGATTGTCCTTTTAAAAATCGGCGTAAATAAAGCCCGGGATGCCTGACGGCGCCAATACGATAATCAACACCAACACCAGCATCAGCGGTATAAACCACAGCCACATCGGCATTTTTTCCAATGCCGCCACTGCGCCGTCAAACAGGCGAAGCAAATACGGGTAGAGCAAAATCATCAGGCCAAACGCGGCAAGCAGCAAGACATCCGCCTGCTTCGGCGCTGCCCAACCTGCTTCGTTGGCGAATAAGGCATCAAACATCATCTGCGTATCGGCGAGGCTGCCGGTGTTGAACACGACGAAAGTGAAGCAGACGAAATGGAAAGTGACGAACCAGGCAAGCGGACGCAAGATTTTCAGACGACGTGAGCCGTCCCGACCGAATATTTTGTCGCCGCAGTTAAGCAAAATTAATGCCACGCCGTGCAGCGCGCCCCAAAGCAGGAAATTCCAGCCGTAGCCGTGCCAAACGCCCGACAACACCATCGCCAGCAGCAAGTTGAACTGCGTCAGGACGAAGCCGTGTTTGTTGCCGCCCAAAGGAATATAAATATAGTCGCGTATCCAGGTGGAAAGGCTGATGTGCCAACGGTTCCAGAAGTCGCGGATATTGAACGCGCGCAGCGGTGCCGCAAAGTTTTTCGGCAGGCGGAAACCGAGCAGCATCGCCATCCCGATTACCAAATCCGAATAGCCTGAAAAATCGAAGAAAAGCTGGAAAGTATAGCCGTACACCCCCGACAACACGCCCCAGCCGTCAAACTGGGCGGGATTCTCGAAAACGGGCGATACCCAGCCGTCTCCCAGCGCACCCGCCAGCCACCATTTTTTTGCAATACCCAGCAAAATCAAGCACACCGCCAGCGCGGGGCGCACCAATGCGCGCGGTTCGGCAGTCCGAATCTGTTCCAAAGCTCCCGCCTGTTCGCCGTCTATGCTTTTAAACGCCGCGGCACGGATAATCGGCCCGGAAGTAATCGTCGGGAAAAAGCTCAAATGCAGCAGCAACTCATGCCACGCAAAGCGGTCGCCCATCGGATGACGGCAGCAGTACACCAAATAAGCCAAAGATTGAAATGTGTAATAAGACAGCCCCAAAGGCATCAAAATATCGACAATTTCGCTCTGTCCCGTGTATTGGCGGATAAACGGGCGGAAAAAGTCGAAATATTTGAAGAAACACAATACTGCCAAAGCAGTTGCTACGCCGAAGCCCAGCCAGAATTTCCGTACGTTTTCGTTTTCAGACGACATCAACAGACCGAGCAAATGCACGCAGGACGAATAGCAGGTAATTATGGCGGCAAAGATCGGATTCAAGTGATACAGCCAGCCCATCCCAGCCAGCAGAAGCAAAACATTCTGCACCGACGGCATACGGACAAATGCCCAATAAATAGGCAAAAAAGCAATAAAAAATACCGCGAATTCAACCGACAGCAACGGCATAAGTGTTCCTTGAAATTTTTATTATTCAGATGCCCCGAATATAGGTTTGGCAAGTCGAAGCGAACCATATATTTTAAATAAGTGTTTGAATTTATACAACTAACGCTAATCTCGTTTTAGAACCGCTCGTCAGAGTTTGGGGTGGGTTTTAAAATCTTTTGTCATAAATATCGTATTGGATAAACAGGCTTTTTTTAAAATTTCAGAGATTAAAAGCAGGTTGGGCAGGGCATGCTGATTGCCCTTGTTTCGACATTCAATTTCAAGCAATGAATTGATTTAAGATAGAAAAAAGCAGATTCGGGTAGAGATGCCCGTAAGGTGTTTAAACCTTGACGGGTTTTACCTTGAATCTGCTTTTAATAAGGTTGGTTTTTAAGAATAATCTTTTATTTCAATAAATTAGATGATTTCTACTTAAGAGGACAGGGCGTTTTGCTGGTGCGCCGTCAACTCGGCAATGCCTTTCTGCGCCAGCGCAATCAGTTTGCCCAATTCGTCCAAGCTGAACGGTGCGCCTTCCGCTGTGCCTTGGATTTCGATGATTTTGCCCGAAGCGGTCATAACGATGTTGACGTCGCTGTCGCAACCGGAATCTTCGGGGTAATCCAAATCCAAAAGCGGCACGCCGTTCACCACACCTGCGGATACGGCGGCAACGGCTTCGCGGATGGGATTTTCGCTGATGAGGTCGTCTGAAAGCAGCTTGTTGACCGCAATTTGCAGTGCGACGAATGCGCCGGTAATAGACGCGGTGCGCGTTCCGCCATCAGCCTGAATCACGTCGCAGTCAATTAGGATTTGGCGTTCGCCCAGTTTTTCCATATCTACGACGGCGCGCAGCGAACGCCCGATCAGACGCTGGATTTCCTGAGTGCGACCCGACTGCTTGCCTGCCGTGGCTTCACGGCGCATACGCGAGGCGGTGGACGCGGGCAGCATCCCGTATTCGGCAGTAACCCAGCCCTGCCCCTTACCGCGAAGGAAGGGCGGGACATTTTCGTCGATGGAAGCGGTGCAGATAACTTTGGTGTTGCCGCATTCGATCAGGCACGAGCCGTCGGCGTGCGGCAGGAGGTGCGGGGTGATTTTGATGTCGCGCAGGCTGTCGGCAGCGCGCGAGGTGCGGGTGTAATTGCTCATGATTTGTCCTTTGGGGAAACGGTAAAAATTTGTGGTTGGTATTATAGGGCAGAAGCCAAATGAGATGGGGAGGTCGTCTGAAAACAAAGGTTGAATCCCAAAAATAGGGGCAGTATAGTCAGTCGTGTCGAGTATTATCAGCAATTTGAATATGTGTCTGATGAACTAATCAAATTGGGACTAAAATTAAATTCAAAAAATATTTTTGAGATCATTATTATGAATGGTGCAGAATTTAAATCATCCTATCAAAAATTTGACAATGACAGAGAGAAAGAGGAATTTCTACAAAATTACGCTGATGAGGATATGTCTGAGGAGTTGGCGAATTTTCTTTTGGATATCGGTCTAAGTTCAAAAGAATCCGATATTGCCCGCCATGAAGCATTCAGCATCTTAAGGGTGTATATAGGCGAATTTGATTATGGTCATATTTTTGAAAAAATAATTGATTTTTTTGAGAATCTAGATGAAGATATTTATCTTCGGATTGAGGCGCTAAGTATCTTAAAAAGAGCACCAATAACTGTTAAGGAAGCGGAGTTTGCAATGAATGTCCTTAAGAGGAATGAAAATGAGTTAATAAGCAGTGCAGCCCTCCAAGTTTTAACATTTCATCGAAAACTGCCTTTTGTTAAACTGTATTTAAAGCAACTAATTGAAGATAAATCAGATTTTTCTGAAGATGCCCGAATAGCTTTAGATTGGTGACCAGAGTATATGAAAACTTTCAATAAAGACTACCACGACGCAGAAATTATCGGCTATGTTTATCAGTCAAAAGAACAAATCCTCAAATTTTTCCTTGACGATGGTTCAATATTGGATTTTCAGGATGTGGTGTTTTTTGATTTTGATAATATCGGTACGCAGAATGTCATTTTTGATATTCAGACGTATCACAATCAATCATGTCCCGAATGGTTGATTGAGTTGTTTCCATCCATTGAGTTTTATGTGGACCAAAAACGGCATGAGTCATTTGATTTTTACTATATTTCATCATCGGTGGGGCTGGAAGCTTTGATTGTGTGTGAAAATCAAGCTGCGTAGTCGGTATGGCAAGTTGCAGCCAGTATTCCCTTCTTTGTAGAAATTTATTTGTAAACCAAGTCTGTGAAAATCATAAAGGTCGTCTGAAAACCATCAAACAGGGTTTCAGACGACCTTATTATATTTCCCTTTCAATCAAGCAAGGAACAGGCGGTATGCGGCGTTTTGGGTTTCGTCCTGATAGCTGTAACCGAGGCTTTCGAGGAAGTTTTCAAATGCCTCATCGTCGGTGGACGGGACGTCGATGCCGACGAGGATGCGGCCGTAGTCGGCGCCGTGGTTGCGGTAGTGGAAGAGGGTAATGTTCCAGCCGCCCTGCATATGGTTGAGGAAGCGGGCGAGTGCGCCGGGTCGCTCGGGGAACTCGAAGCTGATCAAGCGTTCGTGGGCGACTTTTGTTGTGCGTCCGCCGACCATGTAGCGGATGTGGATTTTGGAGATTTCGTCGTCGGTCAGGTCGACATTGGGCAGTCCGGCTTCGGTCAATTGGCGGCTGATGACGGCAAGGTCTTGGGAACCTGCGGTTTGCAGGCCGACGAAGATGTGGGCTTTTTGGTCGTCGCCGTATCGGTAGTTGAACTCGGTGATGTTGCGGCTGCCGAGCAGGTTGACGAATTTGAGGAAGCTGCCGCGCTCTTCGGGGATGGTAACGGCGAAAATACCTTCGTTGCCTTCGCCCAATTCGCTGCGTTCGGAAACGTGGCGCAGGCGGTGGAAATTCATGTTGGCGCCGCTGGTTACGGCGATGAGGGTTTGGTTTTGGATGCGGTTGCGGGCGGCGTAGGTTTTCAGGCCGGCGAGGGCGAGCGCTCCTGCGGGTTCGGTGATGCTGCGGGTGTCGTCGAAGATGTCTTTGATGGCGCCGCAGATAGCGTCGGTATCGACGGTGATGATGTCGTCCAAGAGGTCGCGGCAGAGGCGGAAGGTTTCTTCGCCGACGACTTTGACGGCGGTACCGTCGGAGAAGAGGCCGACGTCTTTGAGGCTAACGACTTTTCCAGCTTCGACGGATTGCTTCATGCAGCAGGAGTCGTTTGTTTGCACGCCGATGACTTTGATGCTGGGGCGGACTTGTTTGACGAACGCGGCAACGCCCGCCGCCAGTCCGCCGCCGCCGATGGGGACGAAGATGGCGTGGATGTCGTCGGGACGCTGGCGCACGATTTCCATGCCGACCGTGCCTTGTCCGGCAATCACGTCGGGGTCGTCAAACGGGGCGATGTAGGTCAGTTTTTCTTTTCCTGCCAACTCCATCGCGTAATCGTAGGCATCGTTGTAGGAAACGCCTTTGAGGACGACTTCTCCGCCGCGGCTTTTGACGGCGTCGATTTTGATTTTGGGCGTGGTTTCGGGCATGACGATGACGGCGCGGCAGCCTAAACGTTGTGCCGACAGTGCGACGCCTTGTGCGTGGTTGCCCGCGCTGGCGGCGATGACGCCGCAGGCGAGTGCTTCTTTGGGCAGCTTCGTCATTTTGTTGTACGCGCCGCGGATTTTGAAGGAAAACACGGGTTGCAGGTCTTCGCGTTTGAGCAGGACGTTGTTGTTCAGACGACGTGACAGCCCGATTGCGGGTTCGAGCGGCGTTTCGACGGCAACGTCGTAAACGGAGGCGGTCAGGATGCGGATGAGGTAATCGGAATAAGAGGGGCGGTTGTTCATGGTTTTGTGTGCCGGAGGATTATTTTCAAAAGGAGTGTCCGCCGCCCGCGTCAAACTTTGCCAACAAAACGGCGGAAAGGTAAAACCATACCCTCGAGGTCGTCTGAAATCAAGAAAAATCTTAGCAAAGCGAAGTTGCGGCGGTATAATGACTGCCTTTTGTGCCAAACCGCACGACGCGGTTGTTTTTATTTCTGTTTCCGCACCACATCCCGATGAAAAAAACATTATCCGTATTGATCGCGGCAATGATGATTGCCGCCGCGCAAGCCGCGCCGCAAGCGGCTAAAAACAACGCAGCCCCCGCTGTTGCCGCTTCCGAGCCTGCACCTGCCGCCGCATCCCAGCCCGAAGCCATGATGCCCAGCATCAACAGCCCCGATGCGCCGCCTGCCATTGCCGCTGCCGCCTACATCGTTACCGATTTGCAAA
The DNA here is from genome assembly GCF_001810355.1 of Neisseria sp. HMSC074B07. Lineage (NCBI taxonomy): Bacteria > Pseudomonadati > Pseudomonadota > Betaproteobacteria > Neisseriales > Neisseriaceae > Neisseria > Neisseria sp. HMSC074B07. The sequence continues at coordinate 33,976 of NZ_KV800878.1, forward strand.
GCCATCAAGTGCTTGCCTCCGGCAATATCGACACCCAAATCGAACCCGCTTCGCTGACCAAAATGATGACCGCCTATCTTGCGTTCAAAGCTTTGGAAAACGGCACATTGCGCGCCGACCAAATGCTGACCGTGTCCGATGCGGGCTGGAAAATCGAAGGCTCGCGGATGTTCCTCAGTCCCGAAGTTCCCGCCAGCGTCAGCGATTTGATTAAAGGCATGATTGTCCAATCCGGCAACGATGCTGCCACCACGCTTGCCGAAGCCATGGGAGGCGGCTCGGTGGATGCGTTCGTCCAACAAATGAACGACGAAGCCAAGCGTTTGGGCATGACCAAAACCCACTTTAAAAATCCGACCGGATTGGCTGCCGAAGGCCACGTTTCCACTGTCGGCGATTTAGCCATCCTCTCCGCCGCGCTGATACACGATTATCCGAAATACTATCCCGTATTTTCGATTAAATCCTTCAAATACAACAATGTCGAACAGCCAAACCGCAACCTCCTGCTCTACCGCGATTCCAATGTGGACGGTCTGAAGACGGGACACACCGAAAGCGCAGGCTACAACCTTGCCGCTTCCAGCAAACGCAACGGCAGACGCATCGTTTCCATCGTTGTCGGTACCGATTCCACCGAAGCCCGCGCGTCCGAAAGCGGCAAATTGCTCAACTGGGCATTGCAGGCATTCGACACGCCCAAGCTCTACAACGGCGGCGAAATCATTTCCAAGGTCAAAGTTTATAAAGGCAGCAGCAAATCGGTGAACGTCGGCTTCCTCGAAGACGTGTACATCACGATTCCCCACGATGCCGGACAAAACATCAAACCGATTTTAGAAACCGTCCAGCCCGTTATCGCCCCGATACGCAAAGGTCAAACCTTGGGCAAACTCAAAATCGTCAAAGACGGCAAAGTCATTACCGAGAAAAACGTCGTCGCCCTCCATTCCGTTGAAGAAGGCAGCTGGTTCAGACGGATGTGGGATGATATCGTATTGTGGTTCAAAGGCTTGTTCGGCAGCAGTTCGAAATAGGCAGGATTGATGAAAAGGTCGTCTGAAAATGGTTTTCAGACGACCTTTGTTTTGGATGCGAACAGGAGGACGGCAAAGTCTTTATAACTCAAATCCGCTTTCAAATATCCGTTCTTGTCCGCTGATCGGGTCGGTAAACTCAATCTGTTTTGCCAGTAGTTTCAAAGGTTTTTCATAATCTTCATCGCCCGCCGCCAAAGGAGTGGGATAAAGTGCGTCGTTTAGCAGCGGCATGCCCAAACGCATCATATGCACCCGAAGCTGGTGTTTTTTCCCCGTATGCGGCGTCAGCCGGTAGAGGCTGAATTCGCCGCGGTTTTCAAGCAATTCGACCGTCGTATGGGCGTTCGGCTCGCCTTCGGTTTCCTGCGTCGTGAAAAACCGTTCCCCGCGCACCATGCGCGAAACCACGTCCAACGGATATACCAAATCCGTCCGCGTCGGCGCGACGGCGTGATAGGTTTTACGGACGCTTTTTTCCTGAAACATCGTTTGATAATCGCGGCGCGTGGCAGGATTGTGCGACAGCAGCATCACGCCTGCCGTATCTTTGTCCAAACGGTGGACCGGCGTAATGTCTGCTACGTTCAAATGCTGCAATTCCGGCCGCAGGCGCAGGCGGGTCAGCAGGGTTTCGCGCAAAAATCGCCCACTGGGGATAACGGGCAGGAAATGCGGTTTGTCAACGACAATCAGATGGTCGTCGATGTGCAGGATTTTTTCTTCAAACGGAATGACGGGTTCGCTGTCGCTGCTGGTTTCGCGGTAATAAAACATGGTTTTGCCCGGCTCGAACAGCGTGTGTTCGTCAAACGGCGCGCCGTCTGCATCGACGACGAAGCCGCTGTTCAAACGCCTGCGCCAGTTGTCCTCGCCGACAAAGGGAAAGCGGACGCAGAGAAAATGCAACAGGGGCAGGCCGTAAAACGGTTTTTCGTGCGGCAGCACCAAATAGCTGGGTTTGACGCCGTTTAAAAGCGGGAGGGGGTTGGAGCGTTTTTTCATGTGGCGGATTGTACTCGGTTTCGGTCTTTTTTTCAGACGACCTAAGTCGGGTTAAGGCTGTCGGGTGATGAAAGAGTGCTTTGTGTAGGGCGGATTTGTGTTACGGGTTATGGAAAAAGGGGTCGTCTGAAAAACCGGATTTGGGGTTTTCAGACGACGTTTTTATTTGGGGTTTTAAAGACAGGTTGGGCAGCCTTTCTCGTGGGCAAAGCCC
>NZ_KV800878.1:36331-39960 GCF_001810355.1 Neisseria sp. HMSC074B07
CGCTACGGTTGGATTGTGGATGGGGTGTGTGGTTTGTTTGAACGCATGAAGAAAGGTCGTCTGAAAATGGGAAACCCGTTTTCAGACGACCTTGGTTACCACCTGTTTAACAAAAACTTATTCTGCCAATTCGGTTTGCTGGTGCGACATGAGTTCTTGTCCGACATCGGTCAGGAGGTTGAGGTAACGCTCGTACTGCTTGAGGATGTCGGCGATGAGTTCGCGGCGGTTCATGTATTGCACGTCGTAGCCGCTGCGGCCGTCGAAGAAGTAGGTGTAGGGCTCGTAGGTTACGTTGTGGCGGATGTGCGGGAGGTGGCCGTCTTTGATAAGCTGTTCGGACACTTCGCGCTTGATGGTTTTAATGCCGTACATGAAGTCGCGCAGGGACTCTTTGTGGATGGTGAATTCGACGGCAGGTTCTTCGCGGTCGAAGTGGGTTTGGATATCGACGCTCAGGCTGTATTTGTCGGACAGCTCCTCGCCCAATTCGCGCATGGCGGGCAGGGCGGTGGTTTTGAGGAATTTGAGGATGTCTTGTTCCTGTGTTTGGTTCAGCATGCGTTCGAGCCTGTCCTGCCAATTGTCGCCGCTCCAATAGACACTGGAGGGGGTGACGGCGGTCGTGAAGTATTTGTGGTCGGCGTTTAATCCGCGCCATAGGCTGAAACACATGATCAGCATGAGCATGGCGAAAGGCAGGGCGACGATGAGGGTCATGGTTTGCAGGGTGGGCAGTCCGCCGAAGCGCAAAAGGACAATGGCGGCGGCGGACATCAACAGCCCCCACATCACTGCCTGCCAGCGCGGGGCGGCCACGCTTTTGTCGCGGGAGGCGATGTTGTTGAGGACGTAAATACCGGAGTCGGCGGAGGTGATGAAGAAGAGGGCGATCACCATGAGGCTGACAAGCCCTGTGAGGGTCGGCAGGGGGAGGTATTCGAGGAAGCGGAAGAGGAGTTTTTCGGGCGTGCCGGTCAATTCGCCCAATGCGCCTGCTGCGGTGTGGTCGTTAATCCAGATGGCGGTATCGCCGAAGATGGTAAACCAGATGACGCAGAACAGGGAGGGAACCGCCAAAACGCCGAAAATAAATTCGCGTATGGTGCGTCCGCGCGAGATGCGGGCGATGAAGAGTCCGACGAAAGGCGCCCAAGAACACCACCATGCCCAGTATAAGATGGTCCAGCCGCCGAACCATTCGGTATGGTTTTGTTCGTAGCTGTACGTTTTGAAACTGAGTTGTACGAGGTTGCTCAGGTAAGTGCCGAGGTTGTCGTTGAAGGCGGAGAGCAGGTGGAGGGTCGGGCCGGTGGCGAGGACGAAAACCATCAGTACAAAAGCAAGGGTCAAGTTCATCTCGCTCAACATTTTGACGCCTTTGCCTATGCCGGAGGCGGCGGAGGCGACCGCCAAACCCATGACGGCGAAAATCACGATGGTTTGTACGGAAAAGGTGTTTTCGCTTATCCAGCCGATTTGTGCCAAGCCCGCACCCAACTGCGCCGCGCCGAAACCAAGCGTGGTAATGATGCCGAACAGGGTGGCGACCAGCGCAAGTATGTCGATGATGTCGCCTGCCTTACCGTCGATTTTCTCTTTCAACAGCGGATAAAAGCAGGAGCGCAGGGAAAGCGGGAGTTTGTAGCGGAAGGCGAAATAGGCGAGCGCCAACGCCATGGCGGCGTAAACCGACCAGGCATGTACGCCCCAGTGGAAGAGGGTGTGGAGCAACGCATCCTGCTGCCTTGCGCCGCTGCCGCCTTCGGTGATGGGGGACAGATAGTGGGTGAGCGGTTCGGCGACGCCGAAAAACATCAACCCGACCCCCATACCCGCCGCGAACAGCATGGCGAGCCAAGACCAAAAGCTAAATTCAGGCTCTTCTTCGTTGCTGCCCAGCTTGATGTTGCCGAAGCTGCTGACCGAAAGTGCGAGCAGGAAGAAGAAGAAGACTGAAAACGCCAAGATGTAAAACCAACTGAAGTTTTTGAAAATGCCCGTTTTGGCGGCATTGAGGACGGTTTCTGCTTGCTGCGGAATCAAAAGCGCGATGCCGATGACCAGCAGCACGAAGGACAGCGTAACGGAAACGACGAAGGGGTTGAACGAAGAGCGGTTGCGTAAGAAATGAAATAAAGACAAACCTTGACCTCCTTTGGGATGGTGAGGCAGGCGGATACGGGCGCAAGGCTGTATATGGTTGATTAACAAAAACTAGGAATAAAACATGGTCTGTCGGACAGGGTCCGAGACTTTCCCGATTTTTGGTAATCCACTATAAAACGCAGACAAAAAACGAATGGCGTTTAAACCGTCCTGCCGGATGAAAAACAAGGGAAAAAGAGAGTAAAAACGCACAGATGAATGAGCCGTAATGAGGGCCGGGTGAGACAAAATGGATGATGATTATTTCTTTTTTTGAAGGAATAATAACAAAATCAGGGGATTGTTTCAAATTGGGAAAGATTTGTGTGTATTGGGACAAGAAAGATGGCAGCGATAAAATGGGCAAAGGGGTCGTCTGAAACGCCTTTCAGACGACCCCTCATCAGTTTTATTAGCTATTGCCGCTATCTACTTTCTTAAACGACAACCAAATGCAGACGCCGACCGATATCAGCCAAGCCGCCAGCAGCCAATACGGGTTGAGCAAATGGGCGTAGGGATTCAAATTGGGATTCTTGATGGGCGGCAGATAAACCATAACGCCGAAGTAGGCAGACGATAGGGCAAGGCCGCTCAAAATGCCTTTTTGGTCTTTACGCAGACGCATCAGCATTGCCGTCAAACCGCTTGCCGCCATGGCGGCAAAGCCAAAGAAAGTCATCGGGATAAAGTGTGCGCTCCAAGCTTGTGTGTCGGGGAAGGCGGAGTCCGGCTGCATCAGGAAGGCGCAAGTCAGGAAAATCGGCGTACCTGCCAAAGCAAAAGCAAGCGGAATCCACCAGCGGTAAGAAAAAACGCCTTTTTTTTCAGTTGCATGTTCAAAAATGACTTGCCCCGCATGAATGCCCGCCTTCACGGTTTTCACGGCAATTTCCCGCTCCCGTTTATACCCGCTTTCACTAGGTAAAAACACCAGCCCAAAGGGAATAACGGCAAACGCATTCAATAGGCTGAATATCGTTAATCCTTCGAAATAAAAATTAAACAGCATCTCTATATCTTTTGACAAAAACAGCGCAAACAATATCGTGCTTATGTAGGAACAGACAAAGCCGATGAGCATGGCGGTCAAGATATGCTTCAAGTTCCTATGCAAACGAAGCTGCGTCATCGCCATACCGGTCAGTATGCCCCAAACCAGTATATAGCCAAGCATATAGAGTAAACCGGTAATTATTGCAGCCACACTAGTCAGACTGCCGAACACCAGTCCGAAAATACCGAAATGGAGCATAGAGGCAAAAAAAGCTGCCACCCCGCCGGAAGCTACGGCAAGCTGAACGGTGAGAAACACGAGTAAAACGCCGTAACACAAGGCATAAACGGTAAAAAGCAGTATAAGGTACGGCTTGCGCGGTTTCTTATCCTTCGGGGTAGTGTTGTCCGACATTATGCTGGTTTCCTTTGGATGATTTATCGGAATTGAAGTATAGTGGATTAACTTTAAATCAGGACAAGGC
>NZ_KV800878.1:40060-62161 GCF_001810355.1 Neisseria sp. HMSC074B07
CGCCGTACTGGTTTAAAGTTAATCCACTATAGTTTCAGACGACCTTTGAGCGCGGATACATCGAACCCAAAATCGTCGTATCGGATTGAGGTTAGGGCGTTATGGAAATTTGAATGATTATAATGGAATAGTTTGTGTTGATGATAACCGTATAACGATATTGCATTTTCGTGAAACCGATAATAGGCAACAAGATTTGCCATTGCAGTAAAAAAGGTCGTCTGAAAACTGTTTTTCAGACGACCTTTTGCCGTTTTATCACTCAAGAAAGCGACGGATTACGAACGTACCTGCCCGTCGCCCAAGACAATCCATTTCTGCGAAGTCAGCCCGTGCAGACCGACGGGGCCGCGGACGTGGATTTTGTCGGTGGAAATGCCGATTTCCGCACCGAGGCCGTACTCGAAGCCGTCGGCGAAGCGGGTGGAGGCATTGACCATGACGCTGGCGCTGTCGACCGTACGCAGGAAGGTGCGGGCGTCGGTGTAGGATTCGGTTACGATGCTGTCGGTGTGGTGGCTGCCGTGTGTGTTGATGTGGGCGACGGCTTCTTCGAGACTGTCGACGATTTTGACGGAGAGGATGGGGGCGAGGTATTCGGTGTCCCAGTCTTCTTCGGAGGCCGTCTGAATGTGGGGCAGGATGGACAGGGTACGCGGGCAGCCGCGCAGCTCGACGTCGCGGGCGGCGTATTTCTCCGCCAATACGGGCAGGATTTCGGCGGCGCGGCTTTGGTGGACGAGCAGGGTTTCCATGGTGTTGCAGGTGCCGTAGCGCGAGGTTTTGGCGTTGAAGGCGATGTTGACGGCCTTTTCGGTGTCGGCGGCGCAGTCGATATAGACGTGGCAGATGCCGTCGAGGTGTTTGATGACGGGCACGCGGGCTTCTGCGGCGATGCGGGAAACCAGCGACTTGCCGCCGCGCGGGATGACGACGTCGATAAACTCTGGGCTTTGCAGCATGGCGCCGACGCTTTCGCGGTCGGTGTTTTCAATCAGGCTGACGGCCGCTGCGGGCAGACCGTTTTCAACTAACGCCTGCGTAATCAGTTTAGAGAGCGCCATATTGCTGTTGAAGGCTTCGCTGCCGCCGCGCAGGACGCAGGCGTTGCCGGATTTGAGGCAGAGGGCGGCGGCATCGACGGTTACGTTGGGACGGGATTCGTAAATGATGCCGACAACGCCCAAAGGTACGCGCATTTTGCCGATTTGCAGGCCGTTTTCGCGGGTGCGGAATTCGTCCATTTCGCCGACGGGGTCGGGCAGGGCGGCAATCTGGCGCAAACCTTCGCACATATTGTCTATGGTTTTTTCGGTCAGCCGCAGGCGGTCGAGCAGGGCGTCGTTCAAACCTTTCTGCGCGGCCTGTTCCATATCTTGAGCGTTGGCGGCGAGGATGGCGGTTTGATGGTGTTTGATGAGTTCGGCGGTGCGCAGGAGCGCGGCGTTTTTTTGCGCGGTTTCGGCGGCGGCGACAACATAGGAAGCCTGCTTGGCGGCGGACGCGGTGTGGCGGACGTAGTCTTGGATGTTTTGCATGGTGTCTCTGCGGGGAAAGTGGGAATGGGTTGATGATAAGGTCGTCTGAACGGGAATTCAATAGGATGCAGGGAGACGGTTCAAATGATACTGGGGAAGGGGATTGAGAAAATCGCAGATAAAAAAACCATCTATACTAAGGGGAAAAGTATAGATGGCCAAACACATTACGGGGAAAACGTCTTACTCACTTACTCACTTCTCTCGAAGCAAGTGTTACTCAGACACGCGAATTATATAATAGTTCACGAATGATGACGTTAAGTTTGGTTAATGACGTCTTAACAATCATATCATCATGTTTTTAAACAAATAAAAAAATCATAATGGTTAAATTTTTTTTGAAAAAACTTCAAAATTTTCAAACTGTGATGAATTTCCACTCCCCTGAGGCTAAATTTTCTACCGTTCGTCCGTTAAATTCGTCCCGATGGAGGTGTTCGACGCGGTTGCCGGCAGCGGCGACCATGCGTTTGACTTGATGATATTTGCCTTCGGTAATGGTCATCAGCAGGGTGGTCGGGTTTTCCAAAACGGCTTCGGCTGCGCGGACGGTTTCGTTGTCGTCGTGCAGCAGGACGCCGTTTTTCAGCGTTTCACACAGGCTGTCGTCGGCAGGATGCTTCAGGGTAACGCGGTAGATTTTGGGTACTTTGTGTTTCGGCGAGGTAACGCGGTGGTTGAACTGCCCGTCGTTGGTAATCAGCAAAACGCCCGTCGTATCTGCATCCAGCCTGCCGACCGCCTGCATGTCGATATTGCGCATATGGTCGGGGAAAAGGCTGAAAACGCTGGGGTATTGCTGCGGTTTGTGCGAGGTTTCGTAATTGGCGGGCTTGTTGAGCAGGATATAAAAATAGGGCATGGGTACGACGACGATGTCTTCGCCGTCTATGCGCAGCGTTTGGACTTCGGCGGGATCGATGTCGGCTTTGGTGTCGTTGCAGACCGTATCGTTGATTTCGACACAGTCGTTTTGAATCAGCCACTGGCATTGTTTGCGGCTGCCTATGCCTTGGGATTGGAGGTATTTGATCAGTTGCATGGGAATGGCGGGAACGGGTTTCAGACGACCTGATTGTATATCAGGACTTCACTTTCAAACGATAGAGATATGTGGTTTCCAGATTGCGGGCGAAGGCGAGCGGGTCGGATTCGTCGGCGGCTTTGCGGTGGCGCGGTTTGGTTTTCAGAATATCGGCCACTTCTAAAGAGGTCGTCTGAAAACATTGTTCCAGAAAATCGCGGTCGCGTAAGTGCAGATGTTCCGCCAAGTCGGAAATGATTAACCACGCTTCGCCTTGCGGGTTTAAATGCTGCCGCACGCCGTTTAAGAAGGCGGTCAGCATGGCGTTGTCGGGATCGTAGAGGGCGGTTTCGACGGCGGAAGTCGGTTTGGCGGGCAGCCACGGCGGGTTGCAGACGATCAGGTCGGCGCGTCCTTCGGGAAACAAATCGACGGCTTGGACGACGACTTGTTTGTCCAGCCCCAAGCGGGCGAGGTTGGCGGTTGCGCAGGCGATGGCTTTGGGGTTGGTGTCGGTGGCAGTGATGTCGGGAATACCGCGTTTGGCAAGGGTGGCGGCGATAACGCCGGAACCTGTGCCGACGTCGAACGCCGTCTGAATATGTGGATTCAACGGTGCTTGGGCGATTAAGTCCAAATATTCGCCGCGCAGGGGCGAGAACACGCCGAAGGGAACATGGATTTTGCCGCCAAGCTGCGGAATGTCTATGCCTTTTTTGTGCCATTCGTGTGCGCCGATGAAACCCAAAAGCTGGTTAAGCGGCAGTAAAAACGGCGCGTCGTTCGGCTCGGCGTACACATCGGCAAGGGCTGCGCGGACGTCGGGCGCGCGCGGGTTGCTTAACTGAAAACCCGCGCCGATTTCGACGGCAAGCATATTCAGCACGCGGCTTTGCTGCGCCTGTTTCATACGGTGGGTGTGGAAGGTCGTCTGAATATCGGTAGGCGCGTTTTTTGTTTTTTCAGACGACCTGCGGACGCGCTTTTTCATCGCTGCCAAAACTTGCTTGGCGTTGTGGAAATCGCCCGTCCAAACGGTTGCCGTGTGGGCGTGGGCGTTTTTCAGAATATCGGCGGCATTGCTTTCATGCACATAAACCGCCTGCTTGGGCGGCTTCTGCGTGCTTTCGTTGCGCCATTCGGCAGCGGCGCGGTCGGTCGGGATAATGGGGAACATGGAGGGAAGGAGGAAGGGAAACCGGCGGCAAGTTTACTATAGTGGATTAAAATTGCAATGATACGGCGTTGCCAACGCCCTTATGTACTACCCGTACACGGCGGGCGTTGTCGCCTTGTCTCATTTTTATTTTAATCCACTATATATTTCGGCTTACGATGTATTGCCGTTATGGTGTGCTAGACATTCAAAATAAGCGGGCGCAGTTTGGACTGTAATGCCTATTCATTATTTGGCAGCAGGTATGTGTCGCTTGCTTTTTGTACTTAAGATTTTGAAACTAAATTGGACAAAATGTATAAAATAATTCTGGATTTAAAAAGTAAATCCGTATTTTTAGAAAAATAGATTGTCGTTTTGTCTAAAATGCGTATAATCCCCTTCCAAAGCAAACCATAATTTCGATAAAGTTTGGACAAGGAACATCATGCAATTAGACATTGACCGCTTAGTTGCTTATTTCGGCGGCGTGAATGCACTTGCCGAAGCGTTGAAACAGCACGATCCCGAAAATGCCGCAACAACCGCTGCCATCTATAAATGGCGCACGCGCGGGTCGCTGCCTTTGGCGCAACTGCAAAAGCTGACCGCGCTGGCGGAAGCGCAAGGCAGGCCGCTGGATTTGAATGCTTTTTTACAAAAAAACGAATCTCTGGAGAGAACAGAAATGACACAGACCAACCGCGTAATTATTTTCGATACCACCATGCGCGACGGCGAGCAGTCGCCCGGTGCATCCATGACCAAAGAGGAGAAAATCCGCATTGCCCGCCAGTTGGAGAAAATGGGCGTGGATGTGATTGAGGCGGGTTTTGCCGCCGCCAGCCCGGGTGATTTCGAGTCGGTCAATGCGATTGCCAAAATCATCACCAAGTCCACAGTCTGCTCGCTGGCGCGTGCCGTTGAAAACGATGTGCGTAAGGCAGGCGAAGCCGTTTCCCCCGCGCCGAAAAAACGCATCCATACCTTCATCGCCACCAGCCCCATCCACATGGAGCACAAACTGAAAATGAAGCCGCAGCAGGTCATCGATGCGGCGGTCAAAGCAGTGAAAATCGCCAAAGAATACACCGACGATGTGGAATTTTCCGCCGAAGACGCCGTGCGTTCGGATTTGGACTTTCTCGCCAAAATCTTTACGGCGGTTATCGAAGCGGGCGCGACCACCATCAATATTCCCGATACTGTCGGCTACTCCATCCCTTCCGTGTGGTACGAGCGTATCAGCAACATCATCAAAAGCGTGCCCAACGGCGACAAAATAGTCTGGTCGACCCACTGCCACAACGACTTGGGTATGGCGGTTGCCAACTCGCTGGCCGCTGTTCAGGCAGGCGTGCGCCAAGTGGAATGCACCATCAACGGTTTGGGCGAACGCGCAGGCAATGCCAGCCTTGAAGAAATCGTGATGGCGTTGAAAGTGCGCCATGACCTTTTCGGCTTGGAAACCGGCATCGACACCACGCAAATCGTGCCGGTATCCAAACTGGTGTCCACCATTACCGGCTATCCGATTCAGCCCAATAAGGCGGTGGTCGGCGCAAACGCCTTTGCACACGAATCAGGCATCCATCAGGACGGCGTGTTGAAACACCCCGAAACCTATGAAATCATGACTGCCGAATCGGTCGGCTGGTCAACCAACCGTCTGACCTTGGGCAAATTGTCCGGTCGCAGCGCGTTCCGCAGCAAACTGGCGGATTTGGGCATCGAGTTGGAAAGCGAAGAGGCGCTGAACGCCGCGTTTGCCCGCTTTAAAGAACTCGCCGACAAAAAACGCGAAATCTTCGATGAAGACCTGCACGCGCTGGTGTCCGACGAAATGGGCAGCATGAACGCCGAAAGCTACAAATTCATCTCCCAAAAAATCAGCACCGAAACCGGCGAAGAGCCGTGTGCCGACATCGTGTTCAGCATCAAAGGCGAAGAAAAACGCGCATCCGCCACAGGTTCCGGCCCTGTCGATGCGATTTTCAAAGCGATTGAGAGCGTAGCGCAAAGCGGCGCGACTTTACAGATTTATTCCGTCAACGCCGTAACGCAAGGCACGGAAAGCCAAGGCGAAACCAGCGTCCGTCTGGCGCGAGGCAACCGCGTCGTCAACGGTCAGGGCGCGGATACCGACGTTTTGGTCGCCACCGCCAAAGCCTACCTCTCCGCCTTGAGCAAACTGGAATTCGGTACCGCCAAACCGAAAGCGCAAGGCAGCGGTACGATTTGAGCTTAAATGGTTTGATTTGAATTTAAAAAGCAAAGAGGTCGTCTGAAAACCGGATTTTGGGTTTTCAGACGACCTTTTTTTATTTTTTCACAGAACTGAACAGGGGAAAAAGGTTAATCAAGCACAGTAAAAAATACAAAACGAGTATTAAAGTCAGCCATAAATTTTTAAGTTTTATACTTGAGCAAATGATATGAAACAATAAATCTAGGTCGCCTATTAAATGGACAAAAAAATACGCTGTAAGGATGAAACAGAAAATGCCAATAAACTTTCTTCCTAATAGAAAGAATAGAATAGAAATATTGTTTATTATTAAAAATAATTTAATAATCATGGGGTTGTCGTTTATTTCACCTTGTAAATTGGATAAATTATAGACATCCCCATCAGTTATATAGTCTATGATGTAAAATTCATCGGTATTAAGGAGAAATGAAAACGAAATAAGTAGCAATAAAATGAGGTAATTAATTGGTTTTATGAATTTTATACTGAAAATACGGTTTGCCATCATGTTCCCATTCGTTTTATTTTTTCTGTGTATTTTTTATAACGTATTCCTGCCTGAAAGGAAGGCAATAGGTAGTATACATTGTAAACTAAAAAATCAGTCTATCATAAAAGCTTCAAACATAATCGGCTTCCAAAAGGTGTGCTGATTTAAGTGCTGACTCTTATTGAAGTTTCATCAGTCGGTCTTGTTCGACTGACAATACGCCGTTTACCTTTTGGAAATAAGCAATGGCATCTTGAATATTGGTTTTGGCTGATGGACGAATGGCAATTCCGTGCAGTTTTTTGTATTCGTAAACCAAGCTCGCGCCGGAATCGTTCACTGCCTTCATCAATGGACCTGAGCCTATGTCTTTATCGTAGAAAATAATCAGGTTGCCCGTTGTGTCTTGTGCTTGTCGGGTGGATATTGCTTCAGTCGCTTGGGTTGGTTTGCTCGGGCTTTGACAGGCGCAGAGTAGGGCGGCGAGTAGAATGGCTGCAAAAGTTTTGTTCATTGTTGTTCAGAGGGTTGAGTGATTAAAAAAAAGGTCGTCTGAAAATGGGGTAAACGAAATCAAATATTTTGTTTGCACCATTTTCAGACGACCTTTCAGATGAATTCGATGGTTATGCCTCAGGCAGTTCCATGTCTAAAACGGTTTGCTCCTGCTTGGCGCGGAAGTCGGCAAGTTTTTGCGCCAGCTCGGGGTTTTCGTTGGCAAGCAGAGAGATGGCGAACAGGGCGGCGTTGGCGGCTCCTGCTTCGCCGATGGCGAAAGTGGCGACGGGAACGCCTTTGGGCATTTGCACGATGGAGAGCAGGGAGTCTTCGCCGCGCAGGTATTTGCTGGGTACGGGTACGCCCAATACGGGGACGGTGGTTTTGGCGGCAACCATGCCGGGCAGGTGCGCCGCGCCGCCTGCGCCCGCGATGATGGCTTTGATGCCGCGTTCGCGGGCGGTTTCGGCGTATTCGAACATTAAATCGGGGGTGCGGTGTGCGGACACGACGCGGGCTTCGTATTCGACGCCGAACTCTTTGAGAAACTGCGCTGCCTGCTGCATGACGGGCCAGTCGCTGTTGCTGCCCATGATGATGCCGATTTTGACCATATTTGCTCCTAGTGTATAAAACGTTATTCAATGAATGATTTCAGACGACCTTTGAATATGGGAGGTCGTCTGAAAAGTTATCGTTGCTTGATGCTGACGGCGGCGCGTTTGGCGGCGGCGCTGCCGGGGTAGCTCTGTATCAGTTTGCGCCAGGTGTTGCGGGCGATGTCTTTCTGTTGCAGCTTGTATTGGCATTGCCCGATGCTGAAGAGCGCGTCGGGGGCTTGCGGGCTGTTGCGGAAACGGTTGGCGAAGCGGCCGCCGATTTCGATGACGGATTCGCAGTTGCCCATACGCTGTTGGCTTTGCAGCAGTAGATACATATTGCGTCGGGCGCTTTCGCTGCCGTTGCCGCCGTCTGCTCCTTTTAAGACTGCGGCCGCTGCGGCGTAATTGTTGCGCTGATAGTATTTGAGGGCTTGGTTGTAGAGGCGAGTTTCGTTTTGGTCGGCAGAGTCGGCCTCAGAAGGCGCGGTGCCGCCGTTTGCCAGATAGGTGCTTTTGAGCTTTTGGTCGTCTAAACGCTGGGCGGGTACTTTTCTATGGGCGTGGCGCGGGGTTTTGTTTTGTTTTTCGAGTTGTTGCAGGCGCTGGTTGGTGTTTTCCATTTCGCGCTCCAAACGTTCGACCTGCATACCCAAGCGTTCGATTTGAGTCATCGTGTTCAAATCGGGATAGGGAATGGCAGAGGATTCGGCTGCGGCGGTGGGAATATCGGGCAGCATGAAGGTATCGCCGGATTTGGGTTTGGGGGCGGTAGAGGCGCAGGCGTTGAGCAGGAGGATGCCGGCAAACAGGATGGGAAGGGTTTTGTTCATTTTATTTTTTAAGCAGCAAAGTCAGACCGTCGCCGACGGGCAGGGTAATGGGTACGATGCGGGAATCGTCGGGCAGGTTGCGGTTGAAGGACTGGAGTATGTTTAGGCTGGGCGGGGCATCGCGTTCTGCTTCACCCATAACGCGCCCGTTCAGTAGGACATTGTCGATGGCGATAACGCCGCCGCTGCGAACCAGTTGCAGGCAGCGTTCGAAATATTGCGGGGTGGGCGGTTTGTCGGCATCGATCAGCGCCAAGTCGTAGCTGCCTGATTCGCCTTGACTTATCAAGTCGTCTAGGGTCAGCAGGGCGGGCTGGAGGTGGAGGGTGATTTTATGGGCGACTTGCGCTGCCTGCCAGGTTTCGCGGGCGATATCGGTAAAGGTGACGTTGATGTCGCAGGCGGTAATTTTGCCATGTTCGGGCAGGACTAGGGCGACTGCGGTGCTGCTGTAACCGGTAAACACGCCGATTTCCAGATAGTTTTCGGCTTGGAGCAGGCGCGCGAGCCAAGTCAGCAAGGCTGCCTGTTCGCGGGCAATCGCCATTTTCCCTAAACGGTGGGATTGCGTGCGCGAACGCAGGGAGGTCAGTACGGGATGCTCTTTTTCGCCGATGCTGTTGAGGTAGTCTTGCAGCGCCGGGTCGATATTGTGTGTCTGGGTGGTCATGCCGTATGGCCGTCAGTCTTGGTAGTAGGTATAAGGTTTTTTGGCGACTTTGGCGGCTTCGAATTCTTTTTGTTCTTGAGGGTCCAGCTCGACATCCCACAGCAGATGGCGGTTTTCAAGGCGTTGTGTTTCCAGCTGCGGATTGTCTTCGATGAGTTTGTCGAGGAATTGGGTGGCTTCGGATTTGTAGTGATACATGATACGGTTCCGTGCAGGTTTGTGTCAGCCTTTTATTATAACTGATAACGCCGTTACGGTTTTTAGATATTCGACTATATAGTGGATTAACTAAATCAGGACAAGGCGACACGAAGCCGCACAGTACAGACAGTACAGAACCGATTCACTTTGGTGCTTCAGCACCTTAGAGGAATCGTTCTCTTTGAACTAAGGCGAGGTAACGCCGTCGGTTTAAAGTTAAGCCACTATATTTTCAGGGTTTATGGTGTTTCGGGTATAATGCCGCCTTATTTTTTAATGCGATACGGTAGGTCGTCTGAAGCCTTTGCATAATATTTTGCCCGTATTCCCGGCAGAATATTGCGCAAAGGCTTCGCCGCCGGTTTCAGACGACCTCTTTTTATTTTGGAAAGAGTTTTATGTTGAAAAAATGGTTGCATAAAGTTTTACCCGGAAAGCAGCCGAAGCAAGTGCCTGTGGCGAAGGAAATCCTTCCTTTCGACAGGCACTACATCAGCGCGGATATGTTGAGTTTTGCGGCGGAAAAGGTAGTCCGCCGTCTGCATGACGAAGGTTTTCAGGCTTATGTTGTCGGCGGGGCGGTTCGCGACCTGTTGCTGGGTGTCGAGCCTAAAGACTTCGATATCGCCACCGATGCGACGCCAGAGCAGGTTCATAAGATTTTCCGCAGAAGCCGCATCATCGGCAGACGCTTTCAAATCGTACACGTCATGGTCGGGCCGGAAACCATAGAGGTCACGACCTTTAGGGGTGGCGGTAAAGTGCAGCAGAATGCGCACGGCAGGATTATGAAGGACAACACTTACGGCAGCATGGAAGAAGATGCCATGCGCCGTGATTTCACCTGCAACGCGCTTTATTACGACCCGATTAAAGAAGAAATCATCGATTTTCACCACGGTGTCGGCGATATTGCCGACCGCAAGCTGGTGATGATCGGCAATGCGGCGGAGCGTTATCAGGAAGACCCTGTCCGCATCCTGAGGGCAGTGCGGTTGTCGGGCAAACTTGGGTTTGACGTGGAAGAAAACACCGCTGCACCGATTCCGGAACAGGCAGGTCGTCTGAAACACGAACCCGTAGCGCGCCTGTTTGACGAAATCATGAAACTGCTGTTTTCCGGTTATGCCAGAGAGTGTCTGAAACGATTGAATTCCCTAGGCGTTTCAGACGACGTCCATCCGCTTCTGACTGCGCTCAAATCGGCCACAAAACCTGAAAACCGCATTATCTCTCTCGCCTTGAAAAATACGGACGAACGTTTGCGCGCAGACAAATCCGTATCAGTGGGCTTTGTTCTTGCTGCTGTATTGTGGCCGGTTTTGAACCGTCATTGGCAGGACAACATCAAACGCGGTCAAAAACCTGCGCATGCTTTATCCGAAGCAATGAACACCATGCGCGAGACGGTGGAAAAAGGCTGGGGTGTGCCGCAGCGTTTTGCCGCGACCATGAGGGAAATTTGGCAGCTTCAGCCGCAATTCGACTACACACGCGGCGCGCGTCCGCACAAAATGCTGGCGCAAGCGCGTTTCCGTGCGGCTTACGATTTCCTTGTGTTGCGCGGAGAGGTCGGCGAAGTGGAGCGGGATTTGGTCGAATGGTGGACGAAGTTCCAACATACAGATGCGGAAGCCCGCGTGGAAATGACGCTTGTCACACAACAGCGTCGGCAACACGGGCAAGGCGATGGCGCGGATGGCAAGCCGAATCGCAAACGCCGTCGCTCGCGTAAGAAAAAACCGGCTGCGGATAAGCCGGAATCATGAATCGACGGATTGCAAACGGTTTTGTCTTATTAGTTTGTTGCAGGACTGAAGTGTTGGTTTGAATGTCAAATTGTTTCTGCCGTATTTATCTTAGTGATGAGGTCGTCTGAAAATTTTCAGACGACCTTTTTGCATGGTTTAAAGAATCAAGAGGGAAACATTCACCCTTTACAAACCCGCAAGCAAACGACGGATTTTGCCGATGGCAAGCTCAGTTTCCAAGCCGCATTCCGTCCCGTCCGCTCCGTCGCTGAGGCAGCGGATGTCGGTGATGCCGCAGAAGTGGGCGTATTGGATGCCCAGTTCGCGTGCGAGAAAGGCTTCGGGCATTCCGGTCATGCCCAATACGTCCACGCCGTCGCGGCGGTAACGTTGGATTTCGGCGCGGGTCGGCCAGCGCGGGCCTTGCAGGCAGCCGTAAACGGCTTGGGTGTATAAGGGCATTTGGTGCTGTTGCGCGTGTTCGGCAATTTTTTCGCGCAGCCCGGCGGAGTAGGGTTCGAGAAAATCGGTGTGTACGACCGGTTCTTCCTGTCCTTCAAAAAAGGTGTCCTTGCGGCCGTAGGTGTAGTCGATCAAGTCGTCGGGCAGGACGAGTGCGCCGTTTTCAAAGCGGTCGTTGATGCTGATGACGGAGGAAACGGCGACGATGTATTCCGCACCTATGGAATGCAACGCCCAGATGTTGGCGCGATAGTTGATTTCGTGCGGTGCGACGGTATGGCCGAAGCCGTGCCGCGCGAGGAAGAAAATGTCCTGACTGCCCAGTTTGCCGCTTAAGACGGGGCTGCTGGTCAGTCCGTAGGGGGTGCGGACGATTTTGCGGTCGGTGATGCTCAGTTCTGGCAGCTTGGTCAGGCTGCTGCCGCCGATGATGGCTAACATATGGTCCTTTGTTTAAATGATTTCAGGGAGTGAGTGTCGGAAAGAAAAAGGTTTGCAAAACAGCCATAAAAATGGAAAACAGGATTAACACCTTCATTTTTTCCGGAAGCTGTATCCGTCGTCTACGGGAAGCACTTCCCATAGCAACATCGACAGAAAACCGGATATAAACCAAAGTGCAAAATTGTTCAACATGGCTGTCGAAGAAAGGCTAGAAGGTCGTCTGAAACCTCATATCCGTTTTCAGACGACCTTTTTGCCCTTTTATTTGTGTTTGTAAAAACGGCTGTGGAAATAAGCATTCACACCTTCGCGCAGCAGGACTAAGGTTACGGCGGCAAGCGGCAGGCCGGCGAGCATGCCGACGAAGCCCATCAGTTGTCCGAACGCCATCAACGAGAAAATCACCCAGAAAGGCGACAGGCCGATGCGGTCGCCGACGATTTTCGGGGTAACGATAAAGCTCTCGAGGAATTGTCCGATACCGAACACAACCCACACCATAATCAGACCGTGCCATGTGCTAAATTGCAGCAAAGCGGCGACGGTTGCCAGCAAAAGTCCGGTAAATGCGCCCAAATACGGGATAAACACCAAAATACCGGCAATCATACCGATGGCGAAGCCCGAATCGAGTCCGACCAACATCAACCCGACCCCGTACACCAGCCCCATAATCAGCATCACCATCAACTGTCCGCGCAGGAATTCGCCCAAAACTTCATCCATATTGCTTGTGATGCGCGTATAAGTGTCGATAAAGCGACGCGGTACCAACGCGCTGATGCCATAAGACCAGCGTTTCCAGTCCAAAAGGAAATAATACAGCAAGAGCGGCAGCAGGATCAGGTTGCTCATGCCGCTGATGACGTTGCCGCTTTGGCGCATCAGCGTCGGCATCCAAGCTTTGAGCGTGTTGCTCAATTCGCCCGTATGCGACTGCAACCATTTGACCACCGAAGCCTGATCGATATGCACATAATTGCCCGCCACATGGTTCAGCCAAGGCAGCAGCCTGTTTTGCGTAAAATCGACGATTTGGGGAATGCGGCTAACCATATTGTTGAACTGGTTGATCAGCATAGGCACGATGATCAGCATCAGCGACAGCAGCAACAGCAAAGCGAATACCATCACCATCATGGACGCGGGGCCGCGTTTAATCTTTTTCTTCTGCAACCATTCCACCAGCGGATTCAACACATAAGCCAACACTGCCGCCACAATAAACGGCGTCAGGATGTCGCCCAGCGCGTACAGCAGCCAGACAAAAGCTGCAATCACGCAGCCCATAATGATCCACGGCTTCATGCCGCGCGTTTTTTTCTGATACATAAAGCCTTTCCATGTGTGTTTCAGCGGGAGCCGCCGCAATCGTTTTCAGACGACCCCTGACCGTCCAGTATAACAGAATAAACGGGGTCGTCTGAAACCTCAGATTGTTTACAAAATCACCGAAAAATCCAAGCCCGCGCCTGCAAAATAAGGTAAAATACGCCCCATCGTTTTTCCGTCCCAATCACGATAAGGAACCCATTCATGAGCACTTCACTGAGCTACCGCGACGCAGGCGTTGACATTGACGCAGGCGATCAACTGGTCGAAAACATCAAACCTTTTGCCAAACGCACCATGCGTCCCGAAGTGTTGGGTGATTTGGGCGGCTTCGGCGCATTGGTCGAAATCAGCAAAAAATACAAAAATCCCGTCCTCGTCAGCGGCACCGACGGCGTGGGCACCAAGCTCAAGCTCGCCTTCGACTGGGACAAACACGACACCGTCGGTATCGACCTCGTCGCCATGAGCGTCAACGATATTTTGGTTCAAGGTGCTGAGCCTTTGTTTTTCCTTGACTATTTCGCCTGCGGCAAACTCGACGTCGCCCGCGCTACCGACGTGATTAAAGGCATCGCCCAAGGATGCGAAGAATCCGGCTGCGCCCTCATCGGCGGCGAAACCGCCGAAATGCCCGGCATGTACCCCGAAGGCGAATACGACTTGGCAGGCTTCGCCGTCGGCGTGGTCGAAAAAGAGCGCGTCATCAACGGCCGCAGCATCAAAGCGGGCGACATCGTGTTGGGCCTAGCTTCCAACGGCGCCCATTCCAACGGCTATTCCCTCGTCCGCAAAATCATCGCCCGCGACAATCCCGATTTGGACGCCGAGTTTGACAACGGCAAAACCTTGCGCGAAACCATCATCGCCCCAACCCGCCTGTATGTGAAACCCATCCTCGCCGCTTTGGAAAAATTCACCATTAAAGGCATGGCACACATTACCGGCGGCGGCATTACCGAAAACGTGCCGCGCATCCTGCCGGAAAACACCGTCGCCCAAATCGACGCCAAAGCATGGGAATTGCCCAAGCTGTTCCAATGGCTGCAACAGGCAGGCAATGTGGAAACGCAAGAAATGTACCGCACCTTCAACTGCGGCATCGGCATGGTGGTCGTGATTGCCAAAGAAGATGCTGATGCGGTGCAGGCATTCTTAACCGAACAAGGCGAAACCGTTTACCGTTTGGGTAAAATCCGCGAACGCAACGGCGATGAGCATCAGACCCAAGTGGCTTAAATCACAAGCCTGAATCTAAATAAAAGGTCGTCTGAAATTAATTTCAGACGACCTCACTATACGGTTTGATCTTTAATATGGTTTACATAACTTTATGTACTTTCTAGATTTTTCAATAATTGACCAGCTTCTTCCTTGGAGATTTCAGTAATATAATCGCTCTTGATAGCAAACTTAAGTAATTCTATTATCTTATGATAATCCCTCTTGTTTTTCCTATTAATTAAGAATTTTGCATAATCAAGAGCTGCATCTCCATCATTTAATTCTAATATTGCTTTATTCCACCAAAATTTAGCCTGCCTTATATTACCTAAACCGACATAAAGTGATGCAATATTAGAACATACCCCACCACTTTTCCCTTCATATTGCCAACTTTTTCTATACCATTTAAGCGCCAAAAGTGGATTTTTTTCAATCCCATATCCAATATCATATAAAACTGCTAAATTATTATAACAATTAACATCTCCTTGCAAGGCTCCTTTCTTCAAAAAATAAAAAGCTTTTTGATAATCTTCATGTTTAAGAAAATAACTAGCTTGTAAAAAATCATCAGTATGATAATCGTCATTACACATAGAACCATCCTTAACATTTTATTTTTAGGGGCAGCATTATAAGAAAGAGCCCATTATCGCGTTCGATGTTAGCGATGACATCGTTGTCACTATAAATCGCGCCAGTCGGTTTCGGGCAATCCGTTTCGAGTGATCTCTTCCTTGCTCGACACTTCCATTGGTGTTGGACGATGAGTCAGCCGTTTTCGTTGTAGTTGAATCAGGTGATGCTTTGGCTGTTGGCGGCTCGGACGAGGTTGCCTTCAAGTCGTATCAGTAAACGGTTTTCTGAACCTTGTCGCCGCCATCGCGGGCTAGGGGGGGGATTAAGCGTTCCAATATATCGCGTTTGAATTCAGTAATCCCAGTGGAGTTTGGGCTTCGAGGTTGTCTGAAAAGCAGAAAACGCATCTGCGCGTACAGCACACACTCTACGTCGGGATTGAGGACATACGGACCACTAATTACCCTATATTTATATTTCTCATTATTTATTAATATACTGTAACTGATTCGACTTTGTTATTTTCAAACCAAAATATCGCTCTAATATCATCACAATCTACATTATCATATTTATCTAAAACTAAAGAATCATAACCAAAAATTTTTTTATTTCTTCAATATCCTTGTCAATTAAATTTATATCTTTATAAAAAAGATTATTTTTTAGTTCCATTCCTGCAAATTGGCCATTTTTTTTTAAAGTAAATTAATGAGTTAATTCCATTTTCTTTAAAAATAAAAGAGTTATAAATATCTTCATTTTCTGAAAAAATATTTGCATTTAACCCATCTAATATTTTCTTATAATCAGTATAAATTTTATCAAAATACAATTCATTAATTTTAATTGTAGGAATCCAATTCCATTTTTGTTTTCATCATCTTCTATTATCTTTTATATAATATAATTTATCTGATTCATTTATTTTCTTTGGGTGTTTTAAAAAGTTTCTTAAATTTGCAGATAAAATTATATAAAATAAATATATTTATAAAAAGGCTAATTGATACGTAAGTAAAGTGTATTATTCTTCGATAAAAGATATTATCAACAGTAGGATTCAGGTTTAGTCCAAAATAAGTAATAATATCTTCTTCAATAATGGACCATGGAAGTGTTATGGTAATATTAATTAATTCTAAAATCCAAGGGTTTATTATAAATAAGATTATATATATAAATAAATATAATAAAAAATATTTACAGATTTTCATAAAATCACCTATGGTTTGTAGATGTTTTTTAATGGTTTTATTGATAGATAGTGGATTTTGGCAAGTTCAGGTCCCAACGCTTTATAGAAAAATCAGGATGAAGAATTAGGATATGTTGGATATTTTTAGATGTATTCATAAGAGTGTCATCGCACCTTACCATACAGTTATATTTTTCTAATTCTGAATATGAGAATTGTTCCCTACATTTAACATAGCAAATATCATGTTGTCTACAATCTATATCTAATACTCCCATTGGTTCGACATAATATCCATTATTTTCTCGAAGCTTACTGTATTGTTCTTCCCCCTTTGTCCAGTCTGGTCCACATCAATTCCCATAATATCTAAACCAATCTAATGTATCTATCTATTTCGTAGTATCCGGTTCAAAAGCATAAAATTAATATCCCAAAATAACCCAATCGGATACTGACCCCAAACTGGTCTGCATCAGGTTCGTAATACCTGAAGAAGTTGTAATATAGCCCTGATTCACGGTCGGCATACTGGTTTTGCAGGCGGAAGGGTTGATAAGTGATATCCGTTACCTTGGTTTCCTCTTTCAGATGACCTTTGCTGCCTTGCTCAGGGGAGGGGATAATTCAACCTAAAGAATCAAGTGGCTGACGAGTTTAGTTTGAATACGATAGATTTAGCGATGCAGTTTATCTCGTTCGGTGTCGGTGATAACGGGTGATTTGATTGTTTTCGTTGTAGTTGAAGTAGGAGGAGAAATGGGGAAAGGTCGTCAGGCAATTTATTTCAGACGACCTTGGTGTTTATTGGGTCTCGACCCAATCTACGGCCACTATTAGGTTATAAAGAAGATTCTAAACATAAATAAGCACGCTATTATATCTAAAAACAAGCAAATTATAACTAATAATAATAATTGAATAGTTTGACTTTTTGCTATCAATGATGCTAAGTTTTTTGATAAAAAAATAATACTTAAACTTAAAAAGGAATAGAATAAAATCTCTACTATTCCTAAAATATAATTGCTTATATTTCCATTACAAATGTTTAGAATGAAGCTAATAAGTCCTTTCAGTTCTCTGGTTAAGTACAAAATAAATAATAGGTTTAAAAATGATGAGATAAATAATTTCAACATATTATTTTATAAGGAAACACAACGTTGTTTACACAACAGGTTGAGAAAAATAAGCCTGTAAGACCTCAAAAGGTGCAAGCTCTTCTGTGGCTTTACCGTATTATAAAAATTCATAAAGCGGCACAACTCCTTTTTCCAATGTTCCGAATCCCTAAAGGGAAATTTATCATGCCAAATTTCCATTAAGATGAGAGTACTCGATCTAACCTACAGCTTAAATCAATATTTGCAACTTTCGAGATTAACTCAAGCGACAATATTTACGCTTACTTGGCGGTTACCCATCCCTGCGAATATTACCGTAATTGCTTAATAAGACATTTATAAACTCCTCTCCAAACTCTCTTATTAATACCTTCTCCATAGTCTTAAATCTTTCAATGTCTACAAACCAATCTCGGTCCATCATATGGAATAATCTTATAGATTCTTTTTTTAAACTTTGAAATGCAAAAATACCCCAATTAAGAGGTATATCCTGAACCGCAACCCAATTTAAATCAGTATCTGCCATAATAACTCCGTTATCACCATTATCATTTATATAGCTTACTATTCTTTTTACGTATTCTAATGAGTCATCATGTTTAAGAATCCAGTTCTCTAAAATAATATTAAAATCATAATCAAAAACATTAACTTGTTTATTAAAGCCACCTAAATCTAATAAGTCAGAAAAATCCTTAATAAACGCTGACTGTGTTCCAAGCCCAAAATCAAAGAACAAAAAAGTATCATAATTTGGTATTAAAAAATTGTTGGGTAAAGAAAAATTCTGCCCAACAAAAATATCATTTATGTTTTTCATAAATATTTCCTCTTGTGGGATAGGGTCGTCTGAAAGATGAATTTGGATTTTTTCAGACGACCTTTCTGGATTGTTGGGTATTGACCAAACCTAAGCGTTTCAATACATATGTTACAAAATATGATATCAATCATTATTATAATAATAAACACTTATTGGTAGGCTAACTTTATATTTTGTTAACTCTGCCAATAATTCATTATTGAAAATTTCAAAATTGCATTGATCTAAATAGAAAGCTTCAATAAAAATTCTAAAATCGTCAGCATTATTTAATCTTAATAATTGATAATTTTTTCTAAAAAAATCTACGAATTCCTGTTCATATTCACTATCCCAATATTCTTTTGAAAATTCATTTTTGTGGTTTAATTCCAGACAGCCATAATCATTTATTTTACCAATTTCATCTTTTTCTCCAGTATCAAAATAGCTAGTAACTTCAAGAGAAGTATCAAGTTTATTAACTATTTTACTAGGATTAAAATTATTACCAAAAATTGTAATTGTAAATCTTAAATTCATAAAAATACTCCTTGCTATTTTGTAAATTTAAATTTAATTCGCTGTCTTACCCCATTGCGGAAAACCATTGCTGATGGCTGATCGACTTTCCCATCGACACCTCTTCCGGTATTTTTTGGATGAAAATTATAAGGAGAGGTTATCTGAAAATTGATTTCAGACGGCCTTGATGTGTTTTGTCGGAACTTGACATAATCTACGCAGGCTAATCATCTTCTATATATGGACTTGCTATAATAGTAACAATCCTGCTATTTTTCTCCCAAACTTGCAATCCTATTGTTTCAAATTCATAAACAAATTGTGGGATGCCATCATCTTCAAAATCTAACTCATCTATTTTACCTATAAAATTGCTCTCAGTAATTATTTTAAACTGATCAATAGTTAATCCAATTAAATTAGTATCTTTGTAAAATAGTTCTTTATAGCAAAATATAGAATCAATTTTATTTTCTCTCACAGTAATAAAAAAACTACCATCTTGAGATTTATACTCACATACTCCAAATTCATCCGGCGGGCTGTATTTAAAGAATTGTAGGATAGAAATATATTTATCAATATTTTCTCCAAACTTAAATAGACCTACAGATTTAAACGGAGATAGGTTTAATTTCATCGTTTTGATCCTTTGCTACGTTCTACACCTTTTGCTTTTCGTTCCACAGTTTTCTTAATATTACTTATTTTTTCTCTAAACTAAGCCTCTCTTTTTTAGGCATTCTAGGTTTAATATGCTCTTGTAATTCCTTAATCCGTTTTTCAGCTGCTTTAAATGATCTACACCATCTCCATGTTTCTCATTTTTAGAACTATCAGAATTTCTAGCGCCTTTTTTCTGTTTCCTATTATCTTGCTACGCTTTATATTTTTTACACTTTATAAATACTTTGGAGTAAGAAACCGCGTGTGAACCTTGGGACACGCAGCCTACATATGGGCTACGGTTTGCTAGGAAGGGGGGGATTCACTCAAGGTTTGTTATTCATACCAAATACCATTTCCATCACTTCCATAGTCAGGATTGAGAAGCAAGAAATTAACGATATCCGATATTAGTAATGGAGAGGATAAGTCATCATATATTTTTATTATATGTGATGCTTTTCCATTGGAATAATCACAAATAACTCCTCCCTTTTTTACGATGTTAGCCATTACATCCTTTAATATTTCAATAATCTCGCAATTTGATAATTCAGGAAAATCATCTTGTATGCCGGCCTTGGTTCTCCATAGCCAAACTTCATCATCTAATATTTCGTTACTCCTTTTATCAATATAATCATTTAAATCGCGGTATCCTTTGGCTTTTAACTTTTTATCAATATACATATGTTTTCTAAGCTTATGCATAATAAAAATATCCTAGTGTTATATCATTTTTGATGGATTTTAAAATCTCGTGGAAGTCTTTTGACATTGAAATCCAGTGTTTCACCATGTCTTGACGAGTGCCTAATGCCAAATTTATCTCCATTTGGTAATCCTGCCCAGTCTGTCGTACTCGAACTTGGCCGTGCCCGTCCGCTGGTCGGTGCTGTGGGTCAGGTTGCCGTTGAAATCGTAGTGGTAGCGGACGGTTTCGGTAACGGGCAGGTACAGCATGTCGTACTGCGCATCGCGCCAGTCGGTGTCGGGCAGGCCGTTTCGGGCGCTCTCTTCTTTGGACGGCACTTTCCATTGGTGCTGGGCGATGAGTTGGCCGTTTCCGTTGTAGTTGAAGCAGGGTAAGGGTGGGACATAGGCAAGGTAGTCTGAAAATTGATTTCAGACGACCTTGATTTTTGGTGGGGCTCAATCTAATCCTAATCTATGACTACTGTCCGTCGAGTTTGAACTACTATCTATGTTTGTTAAGATGGATTTATTGTCCTTGGCCAAGAATTTCTTCTCCAATTATTGAATCTAACTCTATCCATGCATCTTCAAGTTGATTAACAATAGAAGATTCATTTTTATTTGGATCATCTTTTAAATTGAGATACCAGATATGTGTTAATTTTGGTATTTCATATAAATTTGACGCTAGTCTTTTTTCAATGAGATTATGATTATAAATATAATGCTTAATTTCATTCAAAATTTTTAATAATTCTTGATAGCCCTTTACGTTGAATTCAAGATTCATTCTGACCTTATCAATAAAACTATTATTTTCAAGTTTTTCTAATAATTCTTTCATGGTAAATACCTTCTAAGTTATACAAAGCCAAGTATTGCTTCTGCTGGAATTGCGCCTTTGATGAGAACTTCTTGATCACGAACTGCAAAATTTCTTAGTTGCACCAACAGTTTGGCGGCGAGGGAGGCGTCGTCGCCGAATTCGCGCTGCTCGACCAGTTCGTTGCCGGCGTTGTAGCGGTAGCCGGTCAGTTTATGGTCGAAACCGCTTTCGGCAATCAGGCGGTCGAGGACGTCGTAGGCAAAGCGGTAGCGCGCACCGTTTTCATTGGTGAGGCCGACCAGGCGGCGGGCTTTGTCGTAATGGTAACCGAAGGTATGGCCCAGCGCATTGGTACGCCGGGTCGGCAGACCGTCCTGGCCGTATTTGTAGGCGATTTTGGCTTAGATTGTTACGAAATAAATATTTCAGACGACCTCGAAAAAGAATCGAGGTCGTCTGAAAGGCAGAAACTGCGTGCGTACCGGATACAAGCTGCCTACGCAGGCTACGGCTTGCTACGAATATTACCGTAATTGCTTAATAAAACATTTATAAATTCCTCTCCAAACTCTCTTATTAATAATTTATCCATAGCCTTAAATCTTTCAATGTCTACGAACTAATCTCGATCCATCATATTGAATAACCTTATAGATTCTTTTTTGAACTTTGAAATGCAAAAACACCCCAATTAACAGGTATATCCTGAACTGCAACCCAATTTAAATCAGTATCTGCCATAATAATTCCATTATCATCATTATCATCATTATCATCATTATCATCCACATAACCTATTATTCTTTTTATATATTTTAATAAATTATCATGCTTAAGAATCCAGTTCTCTACAATAATATTAAAATCATAATCAAAAACATTAACTTGTTTATTAAAGCCACCTAAATCTAACAAGTCAGAAAAATATTCAAGAAACTCTGACTCCATTACAAGCCCAAAATCAAAGAACAAAAAAGTATCATAATTTGGTATTAAAAAATTGTTAGGTAAACACAAATTCGGCCCAATAAAAATTTGGCTACGCTACCAGCGTTCAATCCCCAAGGGTCTATCATATTTTGTATATTTGTCGAAAATTGATAAAAGTTTTCCCCCCTTTTAATCCAATCGGATCCTGATTCACAAACCGCCCCGCATCAGGTTCGTAATACCTGAAGAAGTTGTAATGCAGCCCCGTTT
>NZ_KV800878.1:62261-63896 GCF_001810355.1 Neisseria sp. HMSC074B07
TCGTACTGCGCATCGCGCCAGTCGGTTTCGGGCAAACCGTTTCGGGCATTCTCTTCTTTGGACGGCACCTTCCATTGGTGCTGGGCGATGAGTTGGTCGCTTTCGTTGTAGTCGAAGCAGGTAAGAACAGGAAAGGTCGTCTGAAAATTTTCACACGACCTTATTAGGCTGTTGGGTCTTGACCCAACCTATAGTCACTGACACTTTATGCAAATATAGCTTGCATTTTAAAGTTCATCCAACACTCGGATGCTATCCGTGTCCTTAGTAGTTAGTTTTTTTATATCGACTTCAAAAAAACTAAGTTTCTTATTTTTGATTGTATAGTCATACATTTTTTTGTGGGTTTTGTCAAAAACATATCCTGTATATGAGTTGGCAATCTTCTGATTTTCAATAAAATCCGTGATAAATAAATTATCTTTTGATACATTTAACTCTGTCAAAAGTTGTCTAAACACATTAGGAAAATCTATTGAAAAACTCTCTGTTAACTCTTTTATATCCTGAATAAAAATATCATTTGGCATTTCATCCAATTCCATCGGCTTCATATTGGACTCCTTTAATTTTAAATAAATTTAAAAATATTAAATACTAACAGTGTCTACTCTTAATTGGGGTTATGATACGCCTCAGTATCCCTGCTCTTCTCGCTCCTTTCTCGCATCTGCCACACATTGGTTTTGTAGCTCCAAGAGATTTAATTTTAGCTCCTCTTTTTTTCGCTTCTCGTATAAGTTGACGTTCAGCATCATTTAAGTGGTTGCCATCTTTCCTGCTTCTTCCTGCTGGATGTAAATTTTGTATTATTTCATCTGCACCAGCAAGACTTTGTTGCCTTCTAGAAGGCTTTGATGACAGAGAAGAGCCTGCTTGAGCAATCCATATTTGAGAGGTTCCATCAGCAAGTGTTACCCTTGCCAAGGCTAACGTAGTGAAACCATCTCTATTTTTTTCTGTCAAATTATCAGACAATTTATCAATTCTTCTTGCAAGATCCTCATCATTTTTTCTATTTGGATTGGGTATACATGCTAACCCTAAGGGATCAATCCAAATCTGAATATTAGACGAAAACCGATAAAGATTATCTCCACCCCACAACCCAATCGGATCCTGATTCACAAACCGCCCAGCATCAGGCTCATAATACCTGAAGAAGTTGTAATGTAACCCCGTCTCACGGTCGGCATACTGGTTTTGCAGGCGGAAGGGTTGGTATGCGCTATCCGTTACCTTGGTTTCCTCTTTCAGACGACCCCAGCCGGTGTAGTTGCCGAACCACAAGAGGTTGCCGTCTTTATCGGTCATTTCACGCGGGATGCCGATTTGGTCGCAGTGGAAGTAGTGGGTCTGTTGTCGGCTTTCGCCGTCTTCGGTTGTCCAATCGCGGACTTGTGCTAAAGGTTCGTAGCTGCCCGGATCGGTGTAGATATAGGTATACCTGCCATCCGAATGAACTTCTTGCAGCAAATGGCTGCCGTCCCAAACAAATCCGGTTTCCTCTTCGAGGCCGTCTGAAACTTCTCCGTCTTTCAGACGGCCTTTGCCTATCCTTCTGCCCAAGGCGTCGTAGCTGTAGGACCACGTTTCTTTCGTGCCGTCTTTTTTGAAGATTTCCGCTTTAACCAG
>NZ_KV800878.1:63996-64282 GCF_001810355.1 Neisseria sp. HMSC074B07
TTTGGTCGCAGTGGAAGTAGTGGGTTTGTTGGCGGTTTTCGTCGTCTTCGGTTGTCCAATCGCGGACTTGCGCCAGCGGTTCGTAGGAATCTTGGTCGGCGTAGATATAGGTATACCTGCCGTCCGGGTGGACTTCTTGCAAGAGATGGCTGCCGTCCCAAGCGAAGCGGGTTTGGTTTTCGAGGTCGTCTGAAACTTCCTGACTGGTTTTCAGACGACCTTTGCCTATCCTTCTACCCAAGGCGTCGTAGCTGTACGCCCAAGTTTCTTTCGTGCCGTCTTTTTT
>NZ_KV800878.1:64382-64677 GCF_001810355.1 Neisseria sp. HMSC074B07
TTTGGTCGCAGTGGAAGTAGTGGGTTTGTTGGCGTTTTTTGCCGTCTTTGGTTGTCCAATCGCGGACTTGTGCTAAAGGCTCGTAGGAATCCGGGTCGGTATAGATATAGGTATACCTGCCGTCCGGGTGGATTTCTTGCAGTAAATGACTGCCGTCCCAAACGAAGCGGATTTCATCTTCTAGGCTGCCGTCTGTTTTCAGACGACCTTTGCCTATTCTTCTGCCCAAGGCGTCGTAGGTGTAGGCCCAAGTCTCTTTGCTGCCGTCTTTTTTGAAGATTTCCGCTTTAACCAG
>NZ_KV800878.1:64777-65041 GCF_001810355.1 Neisseria sp. HMSC074B07
AGGTCGTGCCGTTGTAGGTTTTCAGGCGGTTGTCGGTGATGACGGAGCGGTCGTCTGAAAGCAGCGCAGCCGTTTTGCCCTCTCCCCAACCCTCTCCCCAACCCTCTCCCACGGGAGAGGGGGCAGGGTATGGTTTGACCTTTTCCGTCGGGATGTCGAGGATATTGTGCGCGGGGTCGAAGGCGAATAGTTCGCTGCCGGCTTTGGTGATTCGACCGAGTTTGTCGTACTCGAAATGCGTCGTTCCCGTCCGCTGGTCGGTGC
>NZ_KV800878.1:65141-67084 GCF_001810355.1 Neisseria sp. HMSC074B07
TGTGCGCGGGGTCGAAGGCGAACAGTTCGTTACCGGCTTTAGTAATCCTGCCCAGTTTGTCGTATTCGAAATGCGTCGTTCCCGTCCGCTGGTCGGTGCTGTGGGTCAGGTTGCCGGTGCGGCCGTAGCCGTAGCTGCGTTTGACGGCGGTTTGATTATAACCCGCCGCGACTTTGTTTTTGCCTTTGCCGCCCTCTGTCAGGTCGTTGAGGGTGGCGATTTGCCTTTTCAGACGACCTAATGGGTCGAGTTCGTAACGGCTGGCGAGTTTACCTTGTGTGCGGAAGATTTCGCGGTGCAGTTTGTCGCGCTCGATGTCGGTAATGACTTCGTCGTCGAGGCTGATTTGGTGGAGGTGGCCGCTGCCGTAATACAGATAGTTGATCTGTCTGCCGTCGGGCAGGACGGTGGCGGTGCGGTTGCCGTTGAAGTCGTAGTGGTAGCGGACGGTTTCGGTGACGGGCAGGTACAGCATGTCGTACTGCGCATCGCGCCAGTCGGTGTCGGGCAGGCCGTTTCGGGCGCTCTCTTCTTTGCTCGGCACTTTCCATTGGTGCTGGGCAATGAGTTGGCCGTTTTCGTTGTGGTTGAAGCAGGTAAGGGTAAGCGTATAGGGAAAGGTCGTCTGAAGGTTATTTCAGACGACCTTGATATTTTGTTGGGTCTCGACCCAACCTCGCTTGCTGGCAACAGATTGTGGACTCTAATGAAAGGTTCGGTAAAATGTTCCCATCTCTAGCTTCCCATCTTCAGACAAGGTTGCATTCCCAATTTCAGATAAATTACGCCCATCTAGATAGATCCTACCTTCTTTGTTTTCAATTTGCACATCTTTAAATTTAAAATGTTCAAATTTATCAATAGTATAATAAATGCTATTCTTTTGGTAGTCTATTTGCTTTTTAGTCAGAATTGCTTCAAGAGCTTCAGATTCTCCGTTGGTATTTTTTATCCATAAATTTACATATCCATCAATATTATTAGTACTTTCTGTTTTCATTCTCAATACTATAAAATCAAAAGGATAACCTGATAATTCTTGGCCTAGTTCTCTCGGTTTATTTTCCTGATTGAAATAATATTTTTCTCTATAAGTACAGGCTAGTGAAAGTATTATAGAAATTATTCCAAAAGAGAGTAGTATATTTTTCATTTTAAATCCCATTAATATAAATATAAAAATATTGTTTACATGTATTCCAAAATATTACAGGCACATTTTGTTGTAAATGGTATTAATTCGTTTATGTTTCTCTGTTCAACAGGTTTGTTAGGTGCAGCCATGATATTGTTTTCCCATCCTTTTTGAGGAATACTTTTCCCGTTTATATCTTTGTATCTATCACCTAATCCCATTAGATGGCCAGCCTCATGAGCGGCTACCCATGAGACATTAGGATCCCTCATATACCAAACTCCTCTATTTCCTCCAGCTTTATTTACATAACTTCTACCATTGATAGGTTCGGCAGTAATTTGGTTAGCCATTTTGCTGTCATTTGCTTTTACATTTGCAATGAATCTAATATTGCATCCACCATATTTCCATCCTCCAGCATTCCAGTTTCGTTCAATCCCATTCTTTACATTTTCTATATCAGTATTGGTTACATTCCTTCCATTTAAAGAAATATCAAGGATAAATGTAACTGAGCGATCAGATCGAATGATATTAACATCAAGCCCTAAATGATCTATCCATTGCTGAGTATTCGGCG
This sequence comes from Neisseria sp. HMSC074B07, assembly GCF_001810355.1. NCBI lineage: Bacteria > Pseudomonadati > Pseudomonadota > Betaproteobacteria > Neisseriales > Neisseriaceae > Neisseria > Neisseria sp. HMSC074B07. The sequence goes on from NZ_KV800878.1 coordinate 66,860, forward strand.
CAAACTGATACAGATTCATCCCACCCATCAACCCAATCGGGTCCTGATTCACAAACCGACCCACATCAGGTTCATAATACCTGAAGAAGTTGTAATGCAGCCCCGTTTCACGGTCGGCATACTGGTTTTGCAGGCGGAACGGTTGGTATGCAGTATCTGTTACTCTGGTTTCTTCTTTCAGACGACCCCAACCGGTGTAGTTGCCGAACCATAAGAGGTTGCCGT
>NZ_KV800879.1:0-217 GCF_001810355.1 Neisseria sp. HMSC074B07
GGGATATGTGGTTTGGGTGATGTCGGGTATGCTTCTATGTGCAGATTGGTTATGTAGCCTTATGCCGCACAAACAGCGTCTGATTGTCAGGTTGGCAATCATGGTTTGTCTGATATGGGCTGCCGGCTTAATAGGGCTTGGGCAGTATCAGCAAAACTCAAACGATCAGGATATCTTTGAAGATCTCTATTTCAGTGTGTTTTACAATCCGTTAGGT
>NZ_KV800880.1:0-297 GCF_001810355.1 Neisseria sp. HMSC074B07
ATTCAACACATCGACACCCTTATCCGCCGCAAACTCAGTCCCGAACAAGTGTGCGCCTACCTGCGCAAACACTACGGGATCACGCTCCATCACAGTACCGTTTACCGCTACCTCCGCCAAGACAAAAGCAACGGCGGCACTTTGTGGCAACATCTCAGAATATGCAGCAAACCCTACCGCAAACGCTACGGCAGCACATGGACCAGAGGCAAAGTGCCCGACCGCGTCGGCATAGAAAACCGACCTGCTATCGTCGACCAGAAAACCCGCATCGGCGATTGGGAGGCCGACACCATC
>NZ_KV800881.1:0-10194 GCF_001810355.1 Neisseria sp. HMSC074B07
GCCTTGTCTCATTTTTATTTTAATCCACTATAATCCACTATAAATCGTCTTTCGATATGGGGCAAAGCGGGGTTGAGTCCGTAAGCGACGGTTTCGATATCAAAGGTCGTCTGAAAACAAGCACGGCGGATTGCGTTCAAATATTTGCCCAATAAAAAAGCAGCCTGTTTCAGGCTGCTTTTTGCGTTATGGGATGTAACGCGTCAAATTTATACCACTTCGGCTTTGGTGATGATGACAGGTTCGGTCGGTACGTCGTCGTGGTAGCCGTGGCGTTTGGTGGCGACGCCTTCGATGGCATCGACTACATCAAAACCATCGACGACTTTGCCGAATACGGCGTAGCCCCAGTCTTGGACGACAGTTTTGCCGTACAGCTCTTTGGAACGGAAGTTCAGGAAGGCGTTGTCGGCGGTGTTGATGAAGAATTGCGCGCTGGCGGAATGCGGGTCGGAGGTGCGCGCCATGGCGATGGTGTATTTTTCGTTGGGCAGGCCGTTGGACGCTTCGTTTTGAATCGGCTCGCGTGTTTCTTTTTCGTTCATGTTTTCGTCCATGCCGCCGCCTTGAATCATGAAGCCTTTGATGACGCGATGGAAGATTACGCCGTCGTAGAAGCCGTCTTTGACGTATTGCTCGAAATTTTTGGCAGTAACGGGGGCTTTGTCGAAGTCGAGTTCGATTTTGATGTCGCCTTTGTTGGTGTGCAGGATAATCATGGGTTTCCTTTCGTTAAGAATCTTTTTACAAATGGTGCTGGGCGGAAAAACTTCAAGGTCGTCTGAAAAATATTCTTTCAGACGACCTTGGCTAGGGTTTTACGGGTTTACATCAGGATGAAATAAGCCCACAGTGCGACCAATACGATACAGAGGACGTTCAGCAGCAAGCCGACGTTCATCATTTCGCGTTGCTTGATTAACCCCGTACCGAACACAATCGCGTTGGGCGGCGTGGCAACCGGCAGCATGAACGCGCAAGATGCGCCGATGCCGATGACGAATACCAAGACTTGTTCGGGCAGCCCCATTTGCGTGGCGATGCTGGCGAAAATGGGCACGAGCAGCGCGGCGGAGGCGGTGTTACTGGTGAACTCGGTCAGGAAGATGATGAAGGTGGCGACTACGAAAATCACCAGCAGCGGATGCGCGGCGGTGAAAGTGGTGGCCACCTGCTGACCCAAGGCTTCGGATGCGCCGGAGGATTGCAGCAGCGCGCTCAAGCTGATACCGCCGCCGAAGAGCATCAACACACCCCAGTCGGTATTGCGGGCGACTTCTTTCCATTGCGCCACGCCGAATACGACGACGGCGACAGCGGCAATCAGGGCAATGACGGTATCGGGGTTGGAAATGCCGAACGCTTCTTTGATTTTGGAGCTGAATACCCAAGCCACGGCAGCAGACAAGAAAATCAACAGCGCGATCACGCGGTGCAGCGTCCACGGAATAGACTCGGCTTTGACTTCGACGCGTTCGTTCAGATTGGGCTTGAGGATGACGTACATGGAAAACAGCATCAAGGGCAGAATCAACAGCATCATCGGCAGGCCGAGCTTCATCCAGCCGACGAAGTCCAGATTCAGGGCTTTGGCGGCAATCATGTTCGGCGGTGAACCGACCACGGTGCCCAAACCGCCGATACTGGCGCAGTAGGCGATGCCGAGCAGGACGAAGACGTAGGTTTTACGTTCTTTTTCTTGGTCGAGGTGGCTCATCATACCCATTGCCAAAGGCAGCATCATGGCGGCGGTCGCGGTATTGCTGATCCACATGGACAGGAAGGCGGTAACGGCAAACAGCATCAACACGGCGACTTTCATATTGCCGCGTGACAGGCGCAAGAGGTTGACGGCGATTTTGCGGTCGAGACGCTGCATGTGCAGGGCGGTGGCAAGCGCGAAGCCGCCGAAGAAGATGTAAATCGTCGGATCGGCAAAGCCCGCCATCGCTTTTTTGATGTCCATATCGGGGAAGCCGAGCACGACGGCGAGAATCGGCACCATCAATGCGGTTACCGTGATGTGGACGGCTTCGGTGAACCAAAGCGCGGCAACGAAAATCAACAGCGCGATGCCTTTGTTGGCATCGGTGCTGTAGGGCAGGATGCTGTAAATGCCGAAACAGACGACGGCGGAAATGATGGTGGTCAGCAGGCCCTTAAAGTCGGTAATCGGCTTTTGCGCACTGAGCAGCTCGACATTCTCAGGATGCTGGGTTTTGTCCTTTGCATGTAAGTCCATGGAGTATTCCTCTGAAACATAACGTGAAATCGCTAAAACCGCTGAAGCATAGGCTCATCGCCCGACATTGCTTTTTTATTGATTTCACTGAATCGGTTTTTCTTGTTTCCCGCAGCGGGTTGTTCGCAGGCTTTGGATTTCAGGCAAACAAAGCCGTGCGGCATGGCAATGAGTATATTTGTAATCGGGTGTAGTGTAAATATAATGTTAACAATCGGGTGCGGTTTTTTACGAAAACGGATTGATGGGAAACTAAAAATATCTTTTTGTTGATTTTCAGACGACCTCTTTTGTAGTTAAAGCGTTAAGGTCGTCTGAAATACTTAAAACATGCCGTTATCGTGATATGATTCCGCATCTTTAACGACGCCGTCACGTCAATGAAAAAAATATTCAAAATCCTCCTGAAAGCCCTGTTGGCGTTTATCATCGCCGCTATCCTTTACTTTGCCGCCGCCTACATACTTGGTAAGATTCCGCAGGACAGCATTGAAGCCTCCGACGGCGAGGTAACCCTTTACCTGCACAGCAACGGCGTACACGCCGACATCATCATGCCGCTTTCAGACGACCTTTTCGACTGGACCAGCATCATCAATCCTGCCGACAGTACCGCAGGGCAAGGCGATGCGCCCATCCGCTACGTCGGCATAGGCTGGGGCGAGCGCAATTTCTATTTGAACACGCCGCAGTGGTCGGATTTGACCGCCTCTACGGCAGTACAGGCGTTAAGCGGAGTCAACAGCACGCTGATTCACGCCATCTACTACCGCGAGCCGCCGCGCGAAGGCGAAAATACCGTCAAATTCACCGTCAGCCGCGAACAATACCGCCGCCTGAGTGCCAACCTGATGCGTCATTTCAAATTGAAAGCAGGCAAAGCCATCCCCGTCGCCGGCGCGCATTACAGCGCTGACGACGCATTCTACGAGGCAGAAGGACGCTACCATCTTTTCAATACGTGCAACAGCTGGCTCAACCGCCGCCTGACCGAAAGCGGCATCAACGGCGTCGTTTGGACACCGTTCCCCGATCCGCTGCTCGACAGCCACCGCACCAATACAGCAGAAAAACCATGAAAACCCTGACCATCCGCCATCTCACGCTCGGCAGCGGACAGCCGAAAATCGCCGTTCCCTTGGTTGCCCGAGACGAAGCAGCCTTATCCGTCGCCCTGAAAAACCTCGAACACGCCTGTTTCGATATTATCGAATTCAGAGTCGACTATTTCGACCAAGCAGGCAACCCCGAATACCTACTTACCCAAGCCGCCGCCGTGCGCCGCGCCTTTCCCGAAACCCCGCTGTTGTTTACCTTCCGACGCGCAGAGGAAGGCGGCGAATACCCTTGCAGCAAAGCGTATTATTTCGAGCTGCTCGATAAAGCCGCCGCTTCAGGCATCATCGACATCATCGACATCGAACTTTCCGCCGGCGAGAGCGAAGTCCGCCAAGCGGTTGCTGCCGCCAAAGCGCACGACACCTCCGTCCTGATGAGCAACCACGATTTCCATCAAACGCCCGCCAAATCGGACATCACAGGTCGTCTGAAAAAAATGGAAGAGGCAGGCGCGGACATCTGCAAAATTGCCGTGATGCCCCAAGGCCCCGCTGATGTCCTGACGCTTTTGGACGCCACTTGGGAAGCCTGTCAAACCGCAAACCGCCCGATTGTTACCATTTCCATGGGCAGGCTCGGACTCGTCAGCCGCATCGCAGGCTCGACCTTCGGCTCCGCCATCACATTCGGCACGGCAGGCACCGCCTCCGCCCCCGGCCAGCTCGATTCCGCCAACCTGAAAAACATCTTGGATGTTTTGGAAAACGGCAACACCACCGGATAACAATAAATACAAAAAAACAAAAGGTCGTCTGAAACAGCGTTCAGACGACCTTTTTAGGATATTCCGCTATAATGGCGGCAATTTGAATAGAAAAGGAAAGTTATGAACCGTCTGTACCCCCACCCGATTATCGCCCGCGAGGGCTGGCCGTTTATCGGCGGCGGTTTGGTATTGAGTTTGCTGGTGTCTGCCTGCTGCGGCTGGTGGTCGCTGCCGTTTTGGATTTTCACCGTATTTGCCCTGCAATTTTTCCGCGATCCCGCCCGCGAAATCCCGCAAGATCCCGAAGCGATTTTAAGCCCTGTTGACGGACGCATCGTCGTCGTCGAGCGCGCGCGCGATCCTTACCGTGATACCGAAGCGTTGAAAATCAGCGTGTTCATGAACGTCTTCAACGTCCATTCGCAAAAATCGCCTGCCGACTGCACCGTGACTGCCGTCGAATACAATAAAGGCAAATTCCTCAATGCCGATTTGGACAAAGCCAGTACCGAAAACGAACGCAACGCCGTGCTGGCAACCACTGCTTCAGGCCGCGAAATCACCTTCGTCCAAGTTGCAGGCTTGGTTGCCCGCCGCATTTTGTGTTACACCAAAGCAGGCGAGAAACTGACCCGCGGCGAACGCTACGGCTTTATCCGCTTCGGTTCGCGCGTCGATATGTATCTGCCGGTTGACGCGCAGGCACAAGTCGCCATTGGCGACAAAGTCACCGGCGTTCGCACTGTTTTGGCGCGCCTGCCGCTCCAAGCTCCTGAAGCTGCCGCGCCGACTGAAACCGCAAGTGCCGCGCAAGCGGAAACGCCCAATCCGGCGCAAGCTGCTGCCGAAGTAGTCCAATCCGAAATCGAAGCGGCTGCCGATAAAGTCCGCAATGCCGCAGAGCAGTCATTGAAAGACTGACGGCTGAAAGCTGAACAAGAGGTCGTCTGAAAACCTTTTTCAGACGACCTTGTTTTATCAGAAACGGTAAATACGGTATAATTTGAACCCAACACACATTACACCCGACGGATTGATTCCCCGTCGGTTTTCCCTTTTCAGACGACCTGTACCGAATATCAAAAATCCATCCATGACCGCAAAATCCTCTAAAACCGCATCAAAAACCAAAGCCAAAACAAACGCCAAACCGAGCACGCGCCGTCAAAGCCAAACGAAGGCGCAGACAGAGCCGAACAAGGTTTCCGAGCGTTTGAAGGCTGCCAAAGCGCTGCAAAAGAATGAAGAAAAAAAAGCGCGCCCCGAGCATGTCGTCAATCTGATTAACGACGCGCTGTGGCTCTTCGGGCTGATGGTGACGGTCTTCATCGCCATTTCCCTCGCCAGCTTCAAAATGACCGACCCCGCATGGTCGCGCAGCGTGCCGAAATCGGATGACATCGCCAATTTCGGCGGGCTGTTTGGCGCGTATGTTTCCGATGTCGGCTATTATCTTTTTGGACTGTCGTTTTGGTGGTGGATCGCCGCTTCGTGCGTTTTCCTCTATAAAAATTTCCGCCCGCTGCAAAAGCGCGAAAACTACAAATCGTACAACCACGGCGTTGCCGCGCTGGCTTTGTTCCTGCTTTTGGTGTGCAGCCCGATTCTCGAATATTTCACCCTTCAAAATACTTTGGACGAAACCCTGCCTGTCGGTGCGGGCGGTTTGGTCGGCGCTTTGGCAGGTTCAGGCTTGGCTTGGCTGTTGGGTAAATCCGGCAGCCTGCTGATTATGTGCGTCATGCTGCTGCTTTCCGTTTCCTTGCTGGCGCAAGTGTCTTGGCTGGAAGTCATGGCAAAAACTGGACGCAATACCGAAAGCCTGTTTTCGGGCATTTGGGGTCGTCTGAAAAAGGCATTGGGCAGACGCAAGGACGACGGCTCGACAGCCGAAGCCTTGGAAACGGAAAACACCCGCCGCATGGTGAAAGAAGCCAAAAACATCACCGCTACGCCAGTTACACCGCTTGCAGGCAGCACCAGCAACCGCAAATCTGTCGCGGTCTCCGTCGCGCCGCCGCCCAAAATTCAGGCTTCTTTGTTTGAAGACAACGAGCCGCAACAGACAGGCGAATACCACAAACCCGGCATGAACCTGCTGCGCCTGCCCAACGGCGAACCCGTCAGCATCAATCCTGCCGAATTAGAGCGCACTGCCGAATTGATTGAATCCAAGTTGGCAGAATTCGGCATCGGCGTGCAAGTCGTGTCCGCCACTTCCGGCCCTGTGATTACGCGTTATGAAATCGAACCCGCGCAAGGCATAAAAGGCAGCCAAATCGTTGCCCTGTCTAAAGATTTGGCGCGATCTATGTCGCTGCAATCCGTGCGCATCGTGGAAACCATCGCGGGCAAAAACACCATGGGCATCGAGTTGCCCAACGAAAAACGCCAAGACGTGATGTTGAGCGAAATCTTGTCTTCGCCCGTGTTTACCGAAGCCAAATCCAAGCTGACCGTCGCGCTGGGTAAAGACATCTCCGGTACGCCCGTCGTCGGCGACTTGGCAAAAATGCCGCACCTTTTGGTCGCCGGTATGACCGGTTCGGGTAAATCCGTCGGTGTGAACGGCATGATTATGTCCATGCTTTTCAAAGCCACGCCCGACGAAGTCCGCTTCATCATGATTGACCCGAAAATGCTCGAATTGAGCATTTACGACGGCATTCCGCACCTGCTTTGCCCGGTCGTTACCGATATGCGCGAAGCAGGGCAGGCGTTGAACTGGTGTGTCGCCGAAATGGAAAAACGCTACCGCCTGCTTTCCCACGCCGGCGTGCGCAACTTGGAAGGCTTCAACCAAAAAGTCGAAGCCGCCAAAGCATCGGGCAAACCCATGCCAAACCCGTTCAGCCTGAATCCGGACGACCCCGAGCCGTTGGAAAAACTGCCGATGATTGTGGTCGTTATCGACGAGTTGGCAGACCTGATGATGACCGAACGCAAAGCCGTCGAACAACAAATTGCCCGCCTCGCCCAAAAAGCGCGCGCCGCCGGTATCCATATGATTGTCGCGACCCAACGACCGAGCGTCGATGTCGTCACCGGCTTGATTAAAGCGAATATCCCGACACGTATGGCGTTTACTGTGCAAAGCAAAATCGACAGCCGTACCATCCTCGACCAAATGGGCGCGGACGAACTGCTGAAATACGGCGATTCCCTGTTCCTGCAACCGGGCAGCGCCGAGCCGACCCGCCTGCAAGGCGCATTCGTTTCAGACGACGAGGTGCATCAAGTCGTCAACTACGTCAAATCGCAAGCCCCCGCCGACTATGTCGAAGGTTTGCTCAGCGGTGAAGCCGCACTGGAAACCACCAACATCGTCAATCCGAATGCAGGCAGCGACGAATTGTTCGACCAAGCCGTTGCCTACATTTTGGAAAGCAAAAAAACTTCCATCTCCTCCCTGCAACGCCAGTTGCGCATCGGCTACAACCGTGCCGCCAACCTGATGGAAGCGCTCGAAAACGCCGGTGTCGTTTCTCCCGCCGACATCAACGGCAGCCGCAGGATTCTGGCGCAAAAAGACCAGTTGTAATCTCAATAATTACCAAAGGTCGTCTGAAAACTGGTTATACCTGTTTTCAGACGACCTTTTATGATGTCGGATTCAATACCTTATTTTATCGGGGCAAAATCGGCCCGCCTATCGACGATATAGTGGATTAACTTTAAATCAGGACAAGGCGGAGGCAACGCCGTGCTGGTTTAAAGTTAATCCACTATATTATCCAGTCAATCAAACATTGTGATATACTAGCCAGCTAATTTTCCTGCCTTTTGCAAGCAACGGACGATAAAAGCCCCGATGGGTCGGAGCCGCTTTTGCAGTCATCATTGGTAAAAGGATTCCCATTTTTTATTTAACACAACAAATTAAGGTCTTACGATGAGCGTAACTGTTGAAACTTTAGAAAATCTGGAACGCAAAGTAGTGTTGTCTCTGCCTTGGTCCGAAATCAACGCAGAAACCGATAAAAAACTGAAACAAACCCAACGCCGTGCAAAAATCGACGGTTTCCGTCCGGGTAAAGCACCTTTAAAAATGATTGCCCAAATGTACGGTGCAAGCGCTCAAAATGAAGTCATCAATGAAATGGTCCAACGCCGCTTCTACGATGTTGCCGTTGCCCAAGAATTGAAAGTTGCCGGCTATCCACGTTTCGAAGGCGTTGAAGAACAAGACGATAAAGAATCCCTGAAAATCGCTGCGATTTTCGAAGTGTTCCCTGAAGTCGTTATCGGCGATTTGTCTGTACAAGAAGTCGAAAAAGTAACCGCTTCCGTCGGCGATGCCGAAGTGGACCAAACCGTAGAAATCCTGCGCAAACAACGTACCCGCTTCAACCATGTTGAACGCGAAGCCCAAAACGGCGACCGCGTCATCATCGACTTCGAAGGCAAAATCGATGGCGAACCTTTTGCCGGCGGCGCATCCAAAAACTACGCCTTTGTATTGGGTGCAGGTCAAATGTTGCCTGAGTTTGAAGCCAGCGTAGTCGGCATGAAGGCAGGCGAAAGCAAAGACGTTACCGTCAACTTCCCTGAAGACTACCACGGTAAAGACGTTGCCGGTAAATCCGCTGTCTTCACCATCACATTGAACAACGTATCCGAACCCACCCTGCCCGAAGTTGATGCCGACTTCGCCAAAGCATTGGGTATCGCCGACGGCGACGTTGCTAAAATGCGCGAAGAAGTGAAGAAAAACGTAGGCCGCGAAGTTGAGCGCCGCGTGAACGAACAAACCAAAGAATCTGTAATGAACGCGCTGCTCAAAGCCGTAGAGCTGAAAGCGCCTGTTGCTTTGGTAAATGAAGAAGCCGCCCGCTTGGCAAACGAAATGAAACAAAACTTCGTCAACCAAGGCATGGCTGACGCTGCCAACTTGGATCTGCCTTTGGATATGTTCAAAGAGCAAGCCGAACGCCGCGTATCTTTGGGTCTGATTTTGGCTAAACTGGTTGAAGAAAACAAACTGGAACCGACTGAAGAGCAAATCAAAGCCGTTGTTGCCAACTTCGCAGAAAGCTACGAAGATCCTCAAGAAGTGATCGACTGGTACTACGCAGAGCCTTCCCGCCTGCAAGGTCCGACTTCTTTGGCAGTAGAAAGCAACGTCGTTGATTTCGTTTTGGGCAAAGCCAAAGTAACCGAAAAAGCTTTGTCTTTTGACGAAGTGATGGGCGCACAAGCCTAATCATCTTCAAAAGGTCGTCTGAAACAGGCAACTTGAAAGCACCAAAGCATCCCTTTGGTGCTTTCGCAACATTGACAGGAGACAAAAATGTCCTTCGATTTCAATAATTACCTCGTTCCTACCGTTATCGAACAAAGCGGCCGCGGCGAGCGTGCATTTGATATTTACTCGCGCCTTTTGAAAGAGCGCATCGTATTTTTGGTCGGTCCGGTAACCGACGAGTCCGCCAATTTGGTGGTTGCCCAGCTGTTGTTTTTGGAAAGTGAAAATCCGGACAAAGATATTTTCTTCTACATCAACTCCCCCGGCGGCTCGGTAACGGCAGGCATGTCGATTTACGACACCATGAATTTCATCAAGCCCAACGTCTCCACCTTGTGCTTGGGACAAGCGGCAAGCATGGGCGCATTCCTGCTCTCGGCAGGCGAAAAAGGCAAACGTTTCGCCCTGCCCAACAGCCGTATCATGATCCACCAGCCTTTAATCAGCGGCGGTTTGGGCGGTCAAGCATCCGACATTGAAATCCATGCCCGCGAGCTGTTGAAAATCAAAGAGAAACTCAACCGCCTGATGGCGAAACACTGCGGCCGCGACTTGGCAGATTTGGAACGCGACACCGACCGAGACAACTTCATGTCCGCCGAAGAAGCCAAAGAATACGGTTTGATTGACCAAGTTTTGGAAAATCGCGCTTCTTTGCAGGCTTAAATGTTTGATTTCGGCGATTTGAACACACGCTGACAGAAGACGTGCTGATTATTCCGCTATTTCGCCTGTACAACGGAGCGGCTGTTTTTGATGAGGCTGCTTGGGTAAGGAAAGAGCGGTTTTGTTGAGGCGTCGCTGACAGCGGTGTTTGAATGGATTTGACGAAAAGGTCGTCTGAAAACATGAACTGGCCCCCAAATCTTGGACACTCATAAA
>NZ_KV800882.1:0-7716 GCF_001810355.1 Neisseria sp. HMSC074B07
CGCCGTACCGGTTTAAAGTTAATCCACTATATTTGACGAAAGGTCGTCTGAAAAACCTGAATCTTGGTTTTCAGACGACCTTTTGTTTCAACTCAATCTCAAATCATGAAGACGGTATCAAATCCGTTTCGCCAATTCTTCCGCCTTGCCGATGTACAGCGCGGGGGTCAGGGCGAGCAGTTGGGATTTGGCTTCGGCGGGGATTTCCAGCGATTCGATGAAGACTTTTAGCACTTCGGGCGTGATGCCGCCTTTGCCGCGCGTCAGGTCTTTCAGTTTTTCGTAAGGATTGGCGACGCCGTGGCGGCGCATCACGGTTTGAATCGGTTCGGCGAGCAGCTCCCAAGTGGCATCCAAATCGGCGGCCAGCGCGGCGGGGTTGGGTTCGAGCTTGTTCAGGCCGCGCAGGTGGGCGGCGAAACCCAACACGGCATAGCCTACGCCTACGCCCATGTTGCGCAGGACGGTGCTGTCGGTCAGGTCGCGCTGCCAGCGGGAGACGGGCAGTTTTTCGGATAAGAAGCCCAATACGGCGTTTGCCATGCCGAGGTTGCCCTCGGAGTTTTCAAAGTCGATGGGGTTGACTTTGTGCGGCATGGTGGAAGAGCCGACTTCGCCCGCTTTGACTTTTTGTTTGAAGTAACCCAATGAAATATAACCCCAAACGTCGCGGTTGAAGTCGATCAGGATGGTGTTGATGCGGCTGAGGGTTTGGAAAAATTCAGCCATGTAGTCGTGCGGTTCGATTTGGATGGTGTAGGGGTTGAAGGTCAGGCCGAGGCCGATTTCGACGAAGTTGCGGCAATGGGTTTCCCAATCGACGTCGGGATAGGCGACCATGTGGGCGTTGTAGTTGCCGACGGCGCCGTTGATTTTGCCGAGGAATTCTTGCGTCTGAAGGTTTTTGAACTGGCGTTGCAGGCGGTACACGATGTTGGCGGTTTCTTTGCCCAAGGTGGTCGGCGTGGCGGGTTGGCCGTGGGTGCGGCTCATCATGGGGACGGCGGCAAGGTCGTGCGCCATGCCGGTGAGTTTTTCGATGATTTCGGTAAGTTTCGGCAGGATGACGGTTTCACGCGCTTCTTGCAGCATCAGGGCGTGGGACAGGTTGTTGATGTCTTCGCTGGTACAGGCGAAGTGGATGAACTCGCTGGCGGCGGCGACTTCGGGTACGCCGGCGAAGCGTTCTTTGAGCCAGTATTCGATGGCTTTGACATCATGATTGGTGGTCGCTTCGATGGCTTTGACGGCGGCTGCGTCTTCCAATGAAAAGTTTTCGATGACTTTGTCGATTTCGGCAAGCGTGAAATCGCTGAAGGCGGGGATTTCGGTGATTTTCGGTTCGGCGGCGAGGGCTTTGAGCCAGCTCAATTCGACTTTGACGCGCGCCCTCATCAGGCCGTATTCGGAGAAAATCGGACGCAATGCTTCAACGGATTGGGCGTAGCGGCCGTCTAGGGGGGAAAGTGCAGCGATAGGGTTGATCATGTCGGAGTCCTGTCGGTAGGTCGGTCAAACGGTTAAATCAAACAGTCAAATTGTTTGCAATTATACATGATTTGACTCGGCAACTTGGGGTCGTCTGAAACTACAACCTGCCCTTCAAAGCGTTTTTGACAAACGCCGCCGACTCGCGCAATACCGTGTAACCATAGCCGCCGTAAGGTTCGGAACAAAACGGCGCGGCATACACCTGAATATCGTGTCCCTGCCATTGCCTGTCCGCCATCATCTGCGCCCGCGCCAAATGAAAACCGGCGCTGACAATGACGACGCGCGGGCTGTTTTCAATAAAATCGCGGCTGAACACAATGTTCTCAAACGTATTTTCCGCCCGTCGCTCTTGGATAATGTCCGCCTTCGGCACCCCCATCTTCTCCGCAATCGCCTGCATATTGCCCGAAGCAGACTGAAAATCGCGGCTGAGTCCGCCCGACATCACCAGTTTCTTCACCTTGCCGGCACGATACAGCTCGACAGCCGCTTCAACACGCGCCACCAAACAAGGATTCAGACGACCCCCTTCATAAGAACGCGTCGAAAGCACAACCGCAGCATCCGCCGGACGCACCGTATCCGCATCCAACCGCGACACCCAAAAATCGCGCCACATAATCCACAGCGGCAAAAGCGCGGCGGTAAAGAATAAAATCAATATAAAAACAAGGGCTTTTTTGAACATCCGAATCCTAAAATGATGAAAATAATTGGAACGCGGCTGTACGGGCAGGTTCCGCTTGTTCTTAAGATTTTACGAAATTCATACAGCCGTTCAGCTATATTTTTTTAGTAACCGATTGTTTCTATCCGTCCAAGTACGAATTTTGTTGTCGACAAATATTTTTATGGCTTTTCGTCATCGGATATTATTTAAATTGGGAATGACATTAATGCATAGTCCGGGAATATGATAATCAGTATTGACATGGCGTATAAGGAAAATATATTATCAAAAACAGATTTTTGTAAAAGTTGCATAAAGTCGGCAATATAATATCAACGCCATCATCATCTTGAATGATATGTAGGCTATCTCCAATTTTGAAGACTTTTTCTCTTCGTTCAACTATTAGAGAGTAAACATGAAAAAAGCTTTATCAGTTATTTCCGTAGGTTTTTTATCTCTGTCTCTGCTTGCTGCCTGTAATGGTGGAGAAAGTGAAACCCAAAAAGAGTTAGCTGCATTGAAAGAACAATTGGCGCAGCAACAAAAGCAACAAGCTGAACGCGAAAATCAAGAACAAGAACACCGGAAACAAATTGAGCAACAGCAAAGAGAAGACGAACTCTATCAAAAAGCCTACCAAGATGCCCAAGAAGACTTACAGATGAAGCAAATGCTGGAAGAAGAGAAAAAACAGGAAGAAGCAAAGAAAAAACAGGCTGCTGAGGAACGTAAACGCGAAGAAGCTAAAAAGAAACAAGCTTTAGAAGAGGAACCTAAGCAAAAAGAAGAGGCCAGAATAAAACAAGAAGAACCTAGAATTAGACAAGAAGAATCCCCAAAAGCTACGGCAAAACCGGCTGCTTCACAACAAGCGTCCAAAGTTACCGAAAAACTCGTTCGTTACCCTGCTTTTGTGATTTCGGAATCTGGTAGTGGTTCGTTAAATCTTAGAGGAGGACCGTCTATTTCAGCAGTTTCTGTTACCCAATTGAAAGACGGTCAGCAACTTCAAGTGGTGGCTGAAACCAACGCCTGTACCAATGCCAACGGTGGCTGCTGGGTTAAAGTTCAAGTCGGCGGGCTGACTGGTTATGTGTCTAATGCCTACCTGCAAAAAGGTCATGTACGAGATGGTGCTTATGCATATTAATATCGGATAGATTTTATTGGTGACGTTCTGTATCAAGCAATAAAAGAAATGATGGAAAAGTGAAAAAAATATTGAGGACTGTCTTAATTATTTAGGATAGGGTCCATTCAATAATCCATCCCATCTGGACAATATAGTGGATTAAATTTAAATCAGGACAAGGCCACGAAGCCGCACAGTACAGACAGTACAGCAAGGCAAGGCAACGCCGTACTGGTTTAAATTTAATCCACTATAAAATAGAAAAAGGTCGTCTGAAATTTCAGACGACCTTTTTGACGTTTGGTGAAACAACCGAATCTTTAGTCTTTGCGGCGGCTGCCTAAGTCGGCGGCGGCGGTAAAGAGTACGTCGGTGGAGGAGTTGAGGGCGGTTTCGGCGGAGTCTTGGATTACGCCGATAATCATGCCGACGCCGACGACGCGCATGGCGAAGTCGTTGTCGATGCCCAAGAGGCTGCAGGCGACGGGGATCAGCAGCAGCGAGCCGCCGGCAACGCCGGATGCGCCGCATGCGCCGACGGTGGCGACGAGGCTCAGGAGCAGGGCGGTGGGGTAGTCGACAACGATGCCTTTGGTGTGGGCGGCTGCCATGGCTAAGACGGTGATGGTAATCGCTGCACCTGCCATGTTGATGGTTGCGCCCAGCGGGATGGAGACGGAGTAGGTGTCTTCATGCAAGCCGAGTTTTTTCGCCAATGCCATGTTGACGGGGATGTTGGCGGCGGAGGAGCGGGTGAAGAAGGCATAGAGTCCGCTTTCGCGCAGGCAGGTGAAGACCAGTCCGTAGGGGTTTTTGCGGGTTTGCGACCAGACGATGAGCGGGTTCACGACGAGGGCGATAAACGCCATGCTGCCGAGCAGGACGGCCAGCAGGCGTCCGTAGCTGAGGAAGGCGGAAAAGCCGGTTTCGGCAACGGTTTGGGAGACCAGTCCGAAAATACCCAAGGGGGCGAAACGGATAACCCATTGTACGACGGTGGTAACGGCGTCGGAGAGGTCGGCGACGACTTGGCGGGTGGTGTCGGAGCCGTGGTGGCGCAATGCGGAGCCTAAAACCAACGCCCATGCGAGAATGCCGATGTAGTTGGCTTGCGCGATGGCGTTAATCGGGTTGGACACGAGCTTCATCAAAAGCTCTTTGAGGACTTGGATGATGCCGGAGGGCGGGGCGAGGGTGGAGGTAGCTACGTCTTTAAACACCAGCGCGGTCGGGAGTGCCATACTGGCGGCAACGGCGACGGCGGCTGCAGCAAATGTGCCGACGAGATACAGAATAATGATGGGTTTGATTTTGGCTTCGCCGCCTTTGCGGTATTGCACCAGCGCGGCGGTTACTAAGACAAACACCAATACGGGGGCGACGGCTTTCAATGCGCCAACGAACAATTCGCCGAGCAGCCCTGCGCCCAAACCTGCTTTCGGGGAAATGGAGCCGACCAAGACGCCCAACATCAAACCGATGATGATTTGCGGGACAAGTCCGATACGGTTGACTGCGTTCAGCAGTGGATTACCACTTGCCATGATATGTCCTCTTACTTTATGTGTTAAGAAACGTTGCATTTTAAAAGAAAATATCAATTATTGCGCAGGTTTACATATCAAATCGATTGTTGTGGCGGAAAATGCTTGATTTTTTAGAGAATTGGGCAGTTTGTGCCATATTTTTCGGTTTGGAAGGAGTTAATGTGTTTGGCTTCTGTGGCGCAGAGACAGGGGTATCCGCCTTTTCAGACGACCCCTCTGTCTCGGGCGGGGTTTTAAACCCGATTGAAAATAATGGTAGAATTTAAAACTCTTCTGTCGTTGAAACACTTTTTGCCATGACCAGACTGACTTCGCCCATTTTGATTGCCTCACTCGCCCTTGCCTACGGACACGCAGCCGCAGCCGATCTGCCGCGTGCCGAAGACTACGAACCGATTCCCGGCTTCAAGCAGGGCGGGCAATCCGAGCAGGCTGACAAAGTAGGCAAACTGACGCCCAAGTTTCCCGTCAAAATCGAAACCAAAAACAGCGAAGTCAAATCCATGCTCGAAGAATACCTGCCGCTGATTACCCAGCAGCAGGACGAAGAGTTGGACAAAGAGCAGGTCGGCTTCCTTGCCGAAGAAACGCCCGACAACGTCAAAACCATGCTCAAAACCAAAGGCTATTTCAACGGCAGCGTCAACGTCCAAGACAACGGTTCGAGCTACACCGTCGCCGTCAATCCCGGCCCACGCACCAAAATCGACAACGTCAGCGTCGCCATCCTCGGCGACATCCTTTCAGACGACAATCTTGCCGAGTATTACCAAAAAGCCATGCTCAACTGGCAGCAGCCCGTTGGCGAATACTTTGACCAAGACGGCTGGAGCGGCAGCAAAACCTCCGTCCTCAGCGCAGTAACCCGCAAGAAATACCCGCTTGCCAAACTCAGCAATACCCAAGCCACCGTCAATCCCAACAACAACACCGCCGATCTGAACGTGATCGTCGAAAGCAACCGCCCCATTTATTTCGGCGACTTTGAAATCACCGGTACCCGCCGTTATCCCGACAACGTCGTCGCCGGTCTGGCACGCTTCAAACCCGGCGCGCCCTACGACCTCGACCTCTTGCTCGACTTCCAACAAGCGCTCGAACAAAACGGACATTACTCCGGCGCATCCGTTCAAGCCGACTTCGACCGCCTCCAAGGCGACCGCGTGCCCGTCAAAGTCAACGTTACCGAAGTCAAACGCCACAAACTCGAAACCGGTATCCGCTACGATTCCGAATACGGCCTCGGCGGACGCATCGGTTACGACTACTACAACCTCTTCAACAAAGGCTACATCGGCTCCGTCGTTTGGGACATGGACAAATACGAAACCACCCTTGCCGCCGGTATCAGCCAGCCGCGCAACAGCGAAGGCAAATACTGGACGACCAACACGTCCTACAACCGCTCGACCACCCAAAACCTTGAAAAACGCGCCCTGACCAGCGGTATTTGGCGCGTGCGCGACCGCAACGGCATCGAATCGCGCCTCGGTATCGAATTCATCACCGAAGACCGCAAAGTGCCCGATACCAATTACGACCTCGGCCGCAGCCACGCTACCATGCTGACCGCCTCGTGGAAACGCCAAAACATCGAAACCGAGCTGCGTCCCGAAAACGGCTACTACCTCGACGGCAAAATCGGCGCAACGCTGGGCAACTTCCTGTCCTCCACCGCCATGGCGCGCGCCACCGCCCGCGCAGGCTATTTCTACACGCCCGAAAACAAAAAACTCGGCACCTTCATCGTCCGCGGGCAGGCAGGTTACGTTTACGCCCGCGAAGGCGAAGACGTACCTTCCAGCCTCATGTTCCGCACCGGCGGCGCCTCTTCCGTACGCGGTTACGAACTCGACAGCATCGGTCTGGCAGGTCCGAACAATTCCGTCCTCCCCGATAGGGCATTACTGGTCGGCAGCCTCGAATACCAATTCCCGATTACCAAAAGCGTATCCGGCGCCGTCTTCCACGATGTCGGCGACGCCGCAGGCAACTTCAAACGCATGAGTATGAAACACGGCACCGGCCTCGGCGTGCGCTGGTTCAGCCCCGTCGCCCCGTTCTCCTTCGACGTCGCCTACGGACACCAAGACAAAAAACTCCGTTGGCACATCAGCTTGGGCACAAGGTTTTAAGGTCGTCTGAAAACAAAAAGCAGGGGTGCGTGATGGCATCCCTGCTTTTTTATGTGGTATGTGGAAACCGCACACGTCGGGTTTTCGAAAGCCAACGGATTCGCAGCCGACAAAAAACGGTCAGACCAAATGTTTTGCCAAAAGATTAAGGGCAAACTCGACAGCCTGTGTTCTGACGGCTTCGCGGTCGCCGCTGAAGACTTGCATCTGTTCCAATGATTCGGTCGGCGTGGACAAACCGAACCAAACCGTGCCGACAGGTTTCGCCGCGCTGCCGCCGCCCGGGCCTGCGATGCCGGAAATACTGAGGGCGTAGTCGGCTTGAGCGACGGCTTTCGCACCGCGCGCCATTTCGTAAACAGTCTCGCGGCTGACCGCGCCGTGTTGCAGCAGCGTGTCGGGCATGACGCCGAGGCGCTCTTCTTTGGCTTGGTTGCTGTAAGTGACGAAACTTTGATGAAACCATTGCGAGCTGCCTGCAATGCTGGTGAACGCGCCCGCCAACAGACCGCCGGTGCAGGATTCGGCGCAGGTGACGGTTTGGCGGTGTCGGGTGAGGTGTTCGGCTATGGTTTGCAGGGCGGTCATGGGATGTCCTTTCGCTGGGCGGGTTTCCCCGAAATATGGGGTTGGGTGGAGACCCTATTATATAGTGGATTGCAGAGAGTGGGCGAAAGGTCGTCTGAAAACCGGAATCCCAATTTGAGACCTTTGCAAAATCCCCCAAAATCCCCT
>NZ_KV800883.1:0-731 GCF_001810355.1 Neisseria sp. HMSC074B07
AAATATTGCGTATTCACGCGATTCGATTGCTGATAGGTGGACTTCTTTGACTTTACCCAGCTTGGCTTCTGCATCTTTGATCTTCATGCCCGGGTGTATCCCCGAAGCCGTGTGGCAGGCGGGAGAGTCGGTCTCCAAAAAATCAATTTTTTTATGGAATTTTATAGGAGCATCAGGATCTTCTTCTCCATCTTGAGAAGCGAAAACCAAGATATCTTTAGACAGCGTAATGGCGACAAGCGCTACGCCATCATCGCTTGTTCTCTCCATTTTCGCCTTCGGGAATTTCTGTTTTACCTGCTTTAAGCTCTGCCCTAGTTTAATTCCTCCGATACTGTCTTTTTGAATCAAACATTCGGCAGCGGCAGGCATGGCAAGCCCCCAAACTAACGCGCTCATGATCCCGATTTTGTGCAACATGGTTACTATTCCTGTTTAATAAAATAGGATATTAACATATCAACTTATCTATATGACAAGGATATCGTTTCAGACGACCCGTATTACGTAACGGAATCGATAGCTAAGAATGGCAAGGTAGCAGTTGCTTAAATCCCATAACTGCCATCAAAACCTCCTCTTTCAAATACAGAAATTCCTTCGATAAGTCCCGTTTTACGGTAACGCCGAGTTTGATTCGGTGCTCCACCTTTACCCGGATAAATTCCTGTTCCCATTTCCATTCTAAATTCGAAATGTTGCGGGTGGCGGGTAAATATTGCGTATTCACG
>NZ_KV800884.1:0-339 GCF_001810355.1 Neisseria sp. HMSC074B07
GCCGTACTGGTTTAAAGTTAATCCACTATATCAAGCACGCAAAACGCCCCGATTCCGTCATCCGGTCTGTTTTTTTATTTCACTATATAACAAACCGCCCTCGCCTTCAATGCAAGCTATCTTCCAATTATCATTAAAATCCGATAGTTAAATTTGTTTTAAGAGGATATGGGTCGTCTGAAAAAACGGTTTCAGACGATTTGAAGGGAGGCACCAACATAAACCAATACCCTTAAAACCCTGCATCGTTGAACTGCAAGCCTGACGGTTTGCCGCCATTCTTGCCCGAGTAAAAACAGGCGAACAAACATATAGTGGATTAAATTTAAATCAGGACAA
>NZ_KV800885.1:0-16784 GCF_001810355.1 Neisseria sp. HMSC074B07
TTACTGTCCTATTTTGATTTTAATTGACTATATTAGTTTTTGGAATGATTTTATAAGGTATAAATTTGCGGCAAAAGGTCGTCTGAAAACTTTTCAGACGACCTTTTCATTACCTCAACCTTACTATCAAGCCGCGTTGTCGAAGCCGCTGTGGCGCAACAGTGCGTCTATGCTCGGTTCGCGTCCGCGGAAGGCTTTGAAGGATTCCGCCGCGCTGCGGGAGCCGCCGACGGCGAGGATTTCCTGCCAGAAGCGTTTGCCTGTGGCGGCGACGTCGTCGCTTTCTTCAAAGGCGGCGTAGGCGTCGGCGCTGAGGACTTCGGCCCATGCGTAGCTGTAATAGCCTGCGGAGTAGCCGACGGCGAAGATGTGGCTGAAGCTCAAGGCAAAGCGGTTGTATTCGGGCGGTTGGATGACGGCGACTTCTTTGCGCACGCTGTCTAAAACCTGCGGCCAGTTTTTCAGACGGCCTTCGTCGTCTTCGCTGTAAATGGTCATGTCGAAGAGGGCGAACTCCATCTGGCGGACGAGGAACAGGCCTCGTTGGAAGTTTTTGGCGGCGAGCATTTTGTCGAAGAGTTCTTTCGGCAGGGCGGCGCCGGTTTCTTCGTGGGCGGACATTTGTGCCAAGACGTCGTATTCCCAGACGAAGTTTTCCATAAACTGGCTGGGCAGCTCGACTGCGTCCCACTCGACGCCGTTGATGCCGGATACGCCCAGTTCGTCCACTTGGGTGAGCAGGTGGTGCAGGCCGTGGCCGGTTTCGTGGAAGAGGGTAAGGATTTCGTCATGGGAGAGGCGGGCTTCTTTGCCGCCGACGGGCGGGGTGAAGTTGCAGACGAGGTAGGCGGTGGGCAGTTGCAGCGTGCCGTCGGCGAAGCGGCGGCGGCCTTTGTAGTCGTTCATCCACGCGCCGCCGCGTTTGCCTTCGCGGGCGTAGAGGTCCATATAGACGCCGCCTATGGTTTTGCCGTCTTGCTCCAGCTCGAAGTAGCGCACGTCTTTGTGCCAGACGGGAACGGTTTTTTCGGCGAATCCGATGCCGTAGAGTTTTTTGATTTGGGCGAACAGGCCTGCCAGGACTTTGCTGACGGGGAAGTATTTTTTGACTTCGGTTTCGCTGAATGCGTATTTGGCTTCGCGCAGTTTTTCGCTGGCGTAGCTCAAATCCCACGGCTGCGGGTCGGCGAGGTTCAGGCGTTCGCGGGCGAAGGCTTTGACTTCGGCGAGGTCTTTTTCGGCGTAGGGTTTGGCGCGGCGGGCGAGGTCGTGCAGGAAGGTGAGGACTTGTTCGGGCGTATCCGCCATTTTGGTTGCCAATGACAGCTCGGCGTAGTTTTTGAAGCCGAGCAGTTTGGCGGTTTGCAGGGCGTTTTCGAGGGTGCGGTTGATGTTGGCGGTGTTGTCGAATTTGCCGTCGTCTGAAAGTTCGCTAGCGCGGGTAACGTAGGCGCGGTAGATTTGTTCGCGCAGTTCGCGGTTGTCGGCGTATTGGATGACGGCGAGGTAGTGCGGAATCTGCAAACCGATTTTGTAGCCTGTTTTGCCTTCGCTTTGCGCGGCGGCGGCAAACATGGCGAGCGAGTCTTCGGGGATGCCGGCAAGCGGTGCGGCGTCGTCAAAGTAGAGGGCGAAGGCGTCGGTTGCGTCTAAGACGTTTTGCGAGAATTTGGCGGAGAGTTGCGCGCCTTCGGTTTGCAGTTTTGCCAGCTCTGCCTGCTGTTCAGGCGGCAATTCCGCGCCGCTGAGGACGAAATCGCGCAGGTCGTGGTTGAGCTTGGTTTGCTGTGCAGGGGAGAGGGTGGCGAATTCGGGGGAATTTTTGATGGTTTTGAAGCGGTTGTACAGCTCGATGTCTTGTCCGATTTCGGTGAAGAAGACGGTGATTTCGGGCATCAGTTCGTTATAGACGGCGCGCAGTTCGGGCGTATCGACGACGGAGTTGAGGTGCGACACGACGCCCCAAATCCTGCCGACGCGTTCGGTGATGTCGGTCAGTCGCTCGACGGTGTTTGCCCAGTCGGTGTGCGTTTGGGCTTTGACTTCGGCAATCTGCGCGCGCGCTTCGGCGATGGCGGTTTGCAGGGCGGGTTTGATGTCGGCGGTTTGGATGGCGTCAAAACGGGGTTCTTCGCCCAAATGGAGCAGTACGTTGTCGGTCATGGATGGGATTCCTTTGTGTGGGTGGCGGGTTCGGACGGAGGTCGTCTGAAAAATGGCTGCCGCCTGAGTCAATGGGAAAATGGGGATAATGTGTGTCTGGGGTTTTAGGTTTGCCGTTCGGGCGAACCGATTGTGTTTTCAGACGACCTGTTTGGATTCGGGGTCGTCTGAAAACGATGGGGCAAACGATAGGGGAGATATAGTGCCATCGCGTCAGGCTTAAAGCGTCTTTCCCTGTTTTTACGCTATTCTGCGCCGCGCGGGTTGGATTTGAGCGGGGCGGCGAGGTCGAGGCTCATCGGTGTGCCGGCGGGGGCGAATACGGCTTGTGCGATATTGGTTTGCAACGAATCGGCAAACGCGCCGCGGTAGATTTTCGCGCCTTGGTGGGTCAGGTTGGATTGTACGTCGACATAGACTTCGCCGCCGATTTGCTGCCACAGGCGGCAGAACGTGTAGTCTTCGGAAAGGTAGCGTTTGCTTTCGGGATCGACCATGCAGTCGAAAAATCGGTAGTGCAGCCCTTTGTCTTCGCGCTTGTAGTCGCTGTCGGAGATGTAGTTCAGCTCGGGGTAGGCGGCCATCATTTTTTCGAACACGCTGCGTTTGATGACCATGAATCCGGTCGGCGCGTCATCGACTTTCATAAAACCTTCTTCATCGACGCGCAGGACGATTTCGCCGTTTTCGTTTTTATCACCTGTGTTGACGGTGTAGGCGGTGTACATCCGCTCGAAATCCGCTTGGGTCGTGCCGGCAGGAACGCCTTCGTCAGGCCAGTTTTCGCGTTTCAACGGATAAATGCCGGCAACGACGTCTTTGTCTGCCAAAAGCAGGCGGTAGAACGCTTCGGCGGAAAAACCGATGTCGGAGTCTATCCAGAAGAGGTGCGTCCATTCTTTGTTTTCTAAAAAGGTCGCCACGCAATTATTGCGCGCGCGGGTAATCAGGCTCTCGCCGCGCTGCATCATCACTTGCAGCGGCCAGCCGTTTTGCGCGCTGGTGTGGACGATATTGAGCAGCGAAAGGACGTAATTGTGGAAATATTTCCCGTCGTGGCTGGGGGTCATGATGACGGGGTACATTTGCGTAAGGGCGGATTCGGGCAACATAGTATTTTCCTGATTATTAATAGATTATGGGGTTAAGCTTGAGGGTTTAGCAGGCGGTATTGTACGCGCAAAAACTCATCCAACACCGCCTGCTGGATTTCTAAACGCTTCGCCACGGGCGAGGCATAGCGCACAATGATAAGGTACACCTTGTCGTCATGCGGCACGCGGGTTACGCGCGGCTGGGCGGCGGGTGTAATAAATAATTTCTCCGCCTGAACATTATCCAAATGCTGCTGGATGGCAGGCACATAAGGTCGGCACAAAGGCTCGAGTACGGCTTTCAGACGACCTACAATCTCATCTGAATCCAAATGAATCGGCACGGGAATCTCCACCGTATGAATCACATAATCGCCCAAGATATTGTCGCGGCGGACGGAATGGTTCAAAAGCAGGCTGTTGGGAAACGACAGCGTTTTGCCCGAAAGCTGACCGACCAACGGGTTCGGACCGATCTGCATCATCAGCGTGTTCAAAAGATTAATATCAACCACGCGCCCGCGCAGACCGTCAACTTCGATGTAGTCGCCGACCGAATATTGTTTCGTTACCGAGCGCAGGATGCTGCCTGACAAACACATAATCAGCTCTTTAGTTGCCACCACAATCGCCGCTGCTACCGCAAACATCGACAGCGCCAGCGTCTGAATTTGTGTCGCCCAAATTACCGCCAGTCCGAAAATGGTCAAAATCAGCGTCAGATTGCGGCTGAGTACCAAAGAGCGGCGTTTTTCCTCAATGCTGTAATGCGGATGGCGGCGCAGATACAGGTTCAGTAAAATACCCCGCAAAACCAGCAGCGCCACCACCATCAGCACCGATTCCACGACTTCCTCGCGCACCGGCAGGGTATGCAGCCATTGCCGTACTGTGTCCCACATAGTGAAAAATCCTATATTTATCTTGATATTGTTTTCAGACGACCCGCAAACCATCGGTATAAGCTGCCAAGCCGTCTAGGAAATGACATTATAAATGATAACGAATGGAGAGGTCGTCTGAAACATTCGCAAGAGTCATATCATTAAAATTGTGCGTTCAGACGACCTTTAAGAACTATAATGATATACCGTAACACTATGTTAATAAAGAAGAAATTGTTTACTGAGATGCCAAAAAAGGATAATATAGGGGCGTAACCTAAAGGGTTTGAATTCAACTGCCGATAAAGAGGAATCAAAATGACTTGCAAAATCCACGATCATCACGATCATACCCACGGCGCCGGTTGCGGCCATACCGCCATCAAACACGACGATCACACCGACTATCTGCACGACGGTCATCTGCATCACGAGCACAACGGTCATTACGACGAACACAGCTTAAGCGTCAATGAAACCAACCCCGACGGCTGCCATCCCGTCGATACCTGCCAAGGCCACGTTCACGGCGAAGGCTGCGGCCACGAAGCCGTACCGCACGGCGATCACACCGACTACATCGTCAACGGCCGCCTGCACCACCAACACGGCGACCACTGCGACGATCACGGTCCGGTCGAGATTGTGAAGTAAGCGCAATAGAAGCGGTTTCTTCTGAAATAAGCGTTAAGAACAAAAGGTCGTCTGAAAATGCTGCTTCCGTAA
This sequence comes from Neisseria sp. HMSC074B07, assembly GCF_001810355.1. Taxonomy (NCBI): domain Bacteria; kingdom Pseudomonadati; phylum Pseudomonadota; class Betaproteobacteria; order Neisseriales; family Neisseriaceae; genus Neisseria; species Neisseria sp. HMSC074B07. Next base: position 4,868 of record NZ_KV800885.1, read on the forward strand.
AAAACGGAATGGTGTTTTCAGACGACCTTTTTGTGTTTTCCATCTCATTGAGAAGGAGGGGGAGGGGTAAATGGCTTTATTTTTTGTTTGTTAAACCAGGTTCTATTAGATAGTTATGTTCTATCGTTTATAATTTTAATAAGTCCGATAAACTATCATCTTCTTCTGTTGCAACCGTATATTTCTCTTGCGCCCATTCACCTAAGTCAATCAATCGGCAGCGTTGACTGCAAAAAGGCCGGTATTTGCTCTCTTCATTCCATATCACCGGCTTTTGACAGGTCGGACATTTTACAGTCGTTACTTCAGTCATTATTTGTTCCTTACAAATCATTTATGCTTTGTCTGTTGATTGAAATATTTCACGTTAGGGCAATGATGTACCAAATTTCGAGCTGCCGGAATATCCCAGATAAAACCTATGCAGTCCCTGAATTTTTTGGGTCAATTCAGATAAAGTCCCTTCATTTTCTAAGACATCATCTGCATAGAGCAGCCGCGTTTTGCGGCTGGCCTGAGTGTTCATAATGCGCTTGATCTCTTCTGTATTCAAACCGCTTCTTTGCTGAACGCGAAGAATTTGGGTTGCTTCAGAAACGTCGATAACCAATACTCTATCGACAGCCGCTAAAAATTCCGGATTTTCAATCAGCAAAGGTACATCGATGATGCCGTATGCTGCGTTAGGATAGCGGGTTTTTGCAGATTTGATTTCATTTAAAATCAAAGGCAGCAACACCTCTTCCAATTCTTTTTTGGCTTGAGGTCGTCTGAAAACAAGATCCCTCAAAGCAGCACGGTTCAGACTGTTTTGGGTATGAAAAACCTTGTCGCCAAAAAGACAGCGGATAGCCGGTAATGCTATACCGTTATCCGCCGTCAGGTTTCGACTCAGGGCGTCGGCATCAATGTGCGGGACACCCAAATCAGAAAATATTTTTGCTGCTTGAGATTTCCCGCTGCCGATACCACCCGTCAAACCTATCCATAAAGTCATATTAAAACCCTGATTTGGTCAGCCACCAAGTGACTGCACGATGTACCGGCTCATTAGCTACCAAAATAATCCAGCCGGCAATAGCCAAACTCGGACCGAAAGCAAAATATTGTCCTTTGGCAACCCGTCCGATAATCGCACCAATCAGACCAATTAACGCTGCCATAAAGACCAATACAGGTAAAATGCCGACACCAAGCCATGCACCTAGTGCAGCCAGCAATTTAAAATCGCCGTTACCCATACCGATTTTTCCAGTCAAAAGCTTATAGATAAAACACAACAGCCATAAGTTCATATAGCCGAAAACTGCACCTAAAACGGCGGATTCCAACGGCACGAATGTGCCATTCAAATTAAACAGCAAACCTAACCATATCAACGGCAGGGTCAGGCTGTCGGGTAAATATTGAGTATCCGCATCGATAAAGGTTAATGCAATCAATAGCGCAGTCAATATCAAACCGCCAAATGCAGCCATCGTCCAGCCATATTGCCACGCCACTACGCCAAACAATATACCGGTCAATAATTCGATTAAGGGATAACGGATGCTGATGGGCGTTTTACACGCACCACATTTACCGCCAAGCATCAGATAACTGACAATCGGAATATTTTGCCAAGCCTTTACCGGAGCATGACACTTAGGGCAGCGTGAATCCGGTTTCATCAAATTGAATGGTTGCTGCTCTTCTTCCGTTAATTCAAGTTGCAAATGCTCTTTCGCAAACTGAGTCCAGCCGCGTTCCATCATAACAGGAACGCGGTAAATGACGACATTAAGGAAACTTCCGATTAACAAACCAACAATGACAGATAAAGGAATAGCAAATGGCGCTAATGTATCCAAAGATTCCAGCATATTAACCTACTACGTTACCGAGGTTAAACAGCGGCAGATACATTGCTACCAACAATGTTCCGATGATGGCGCCTAAAACTACCATAATGATGGGCTCCATCAGTGAGGATAATTGTGCTACAGAGTTATCAACTTCATCTTCGTAAAATTCAGCAGCCTTATTCAACATATCATCAAGGGAACCGGATTCTTCACCAATAGCGGCCATTTGAATAACCATATTGGGGAACATATCCGTACTTTGCATACTCGAAGTCAAAGAAAGACCTTGAGTAACTTTCGCACGAATGTCTTGTGTTGCCTCCTCATAAAGGATATTACCGGCTGCTCCTGCTACTGAATCTAAAACTTCTACCAAAGGTACGCCTGCGGCAAACAAGGTGGAAGTGGTACGAGCCCACCGAGCAATAGTCGCTTTACGGACAATCGGACCAAAAATTGGTAAACGTAAGATCATTGCATCTATACGTTTTTGGAAACTTGTTGATTTTTCATGTAGTTTATAAACACCAAAACAAACGGCAATAAAGATAACGATCATCAGCCATCCATATTCCACAAAAATTTTGGAAATATCCATAACAATTTGGGTTAAGTCAGGCAGTTTCGCTCCCATGCTTTCGTAAACCTTACCAAATTCAGGCAATACCCAGCGCATCATCACAAAAATCAATGCTATTGCAACAACAACAATAGAAATTGGGTATGTCAGCGCGGTTTTCACTTTTTTCTTAATGGCTTGCGTTTTCTCTTTATATACAGCAAGTTTATCCAACAGGCTTTCCAAAACACCGCCAGCTTCGCCGGCCGCAATCAGATTGCAATAAAAACGGTCGAAATATTTTGGGTATTTGGCAAATGATTTACCTAATGCACTACCTTGTTCCACATCTGCACGGACTTGCATCAACATTTCAGTCATGGATGGGTTGGAGTGTCCGCGTGCGACAATTTCAAAAGCCTGCATTAAAGGCAGACCTGCTTTCATCATGGTGGCAAGTTGACGGGTAAAGACAGTAATGTCTTCCTGAGTAATACGACGCTTTTTAGTTGCCTTTACTTTACTGATACGTAAAGGGCGTATCCCGCGACGTTGGAGCTTTTTACGCGCTTCTTCTTCGTCTTTGGCGACTACTTCGCCTCGGACTAATTGATCCGTATTGGTATTTTTACCTTCAAACGTAAAACGTTTGCCTTTATTTTTTTGAGCGAATAAGCCTCTTTTTTGCTCTGCTTGAGCCATTTTGTTACCCCTTGGTTTAATGTTTAAGAATGAAGAAAACAAAAGTCCCCGTGTTTCTTCGATTCAATGGTTTAATCGTTAGTGTGAGCAATCACTTCTTCTAATGAAGTCAACCCTTGCATAACTTTTAATAAGCCTGCACGGCGTAAATCGACCATGCCTTCTTTATAGGCCATGTTCATAATATCAACTTCCGTACCATTATTCATAATGACACGTTGCATTTCCTCGGTAATCGGCATTACTTCGTAGACACCGACACGGCCTTTAAAGCCTTTACCACGACAACTATCGCAACCGACAGGACGGTAGAGTTTCCAATCCTTTGCTAAATCCTCATCTGTAAATCCTGCTTTTTTTAATGCGGGAACTGGAGGACGTTCAACCTCACGCTTACAGCTCGAACACAGACGACGCAATAGTCGTTGCGCCATAATTAAGCTGACGGAACTGGCAATGTTGAATGGGGCAACCCCCATGTTCAACATACGGGATAGGGTCGCAGGCGCGTTATTGGTATGCAACGTTGAAAACACCATATGTCCGGTTTGTGCCGCTTTGATGGCAATATCCGCGGTTTCCAAGTCCCGAATCTCACCTACCATGATAATGTCAGGGTCTTGTCGCAAGAAAGATTTCAACGCCGCAGCAAAAGTCAAACCTTGTTTATCATTGACGTTGACTTGGTTGATGCCGGGCAAATTAATCTCGGCCGGGTCTTCTGCGGTGGAAATATTGACGTCTTCTGTATTTAAAATATTCAAGCAAGTATAAAGTGATACGGTTTTACCGGAGCCTGTCGGACCTGTTACCAATACCATGCCATAAGGCCGATGAATAGCCTCAAGCAGCATTTCTTTTTGGAAAGGCTCAAATCCCAGTTGGTCAATATTTAAAGTTGCTGCATCAGAATTCAGAATACGCATTACCACTTTTTCGCCAAAAAGCGTAGGTAACGTACTTACACGAAAATCAATGGGGCGACCGTGTTTATGGAAAGCAATCTGAATACGACCATCTTGCGGTACGCGTTTTTCCGAAATGTCCAAACGCGCCATTACTTTGATGCGTGAAGCCAGCTGTCCGCGTACAGCAACAGGGGGTTGAACCACTTCCCTTAGCTGTCCATCTACACGAAAACGGACACGAGCCATTTGTTCATAAAATTCGAAATGTATATCGGATGCGCCTGCATTTAGTGCATCTGATAAAGTTTTGTGAATAAAGCGTGGAATAGGTCCATCTTCAGCCTCTTCGTTGTCAATATAAAGCGCCTGAGAGGGCTGGGCAGCTTCTTGTTCTTCACTAATTTCTTTTAAGATGGTGGTAGAACGTTGTCCTAACCATTCTAAAAGGGAGCTTAACTGATCGTCAGGTACGACAACTAAATCTATCGTCACACCTGAAGAAAAAGTGATTTTTTGGAAGTTTTGGATTTGTGTCGGGTCTGATACGGCCAGATAAACTTTACGGCCGCGACGAAATATGGGTATGCATCGATTTTGAACCATCTGTTCTTCGCTTAAAACATCAGTTATGACATTGCTGCGAGGATAATGATGCAAATCCAATAAGGGGTAGCTGAATACACGTGCAACTAATTCTCCTAAACTTCTAGGAGAGATGATGCCGTCCGCAAAAAGCATGGGTAAGATTTCTTTCCCTGATTTCAAGGCATTGCCGTAATGTTCAGCTTGTGCATTTGTAATGGTCTGGCTTTGAAGCAGTACGCGTAATAGTCCGATACTCATTATTCAATTATCCATTTCTTGTATAACCTTTTATACAGTAAATATTTTCAGGCATCATGCCGATGAAATATCTTACAAAAAGGAGATCCCCATTGGTTACTTGATATTTTGTATTTAACTGTATTAAAAGGAAATTTTATTTTAAGTGTTTTTATTTATTGTTAAGGAATAATATGATATTCCGATGGTATGTGCAATCCCTTATTTATGCAGAATATTATAGGGAGGGTGGTTTGGAAATTTTTAAGGAGTCGCTATTATAAGGCAAACAATACAGTTGCAACACTTCTCGGCGGAACTTTGTATGAGACTCTCTTGGAGTGATTGCTTTGGATGCTGTTTCTAGCGGGATAATTTGGTGGTATTTAAGAGACAGTATGGTGGGGATAGACCACATGTAGGTCGTCTGAAAACTAAAAATGCGAAAAGCCGAATCATGTTTGAGTACATGATCCGGCTTTGATTTGATATGAGCGACTATTTCAGTAAATTAAGTCAATTAAAAATAGGGACTCAGTTCATTAGTCGATAATTTATTGGCGAATACGAGTTTGTGCGGGAGCAGGTGCAACTTCGCGAATAATGACTTCACGAACAACTTGAGGTTCTGCTTTTTTCGGACCGCAGCCTTCAGGCATCCAATAGAATGATTGGGCATTTTTGTCTTTATCAAACAGAATTTTGAATTGGCAAGTTTTGTGTTCGCCATTTTCACGGTAGTTGAACAAGTAGTCCCACTCGCGCACGCCATAAAGACCTTCTTGGAAGTGAGGACGTCCAATCAGTTCATAGATTTGGTCTTTATTCATGCCGGCTTCAATTTGACGGACATTATCCCAGTTTGGCCAAGAACCATGTTGGGTACCATCGTGACGCAGGGTGGTTTTGGCTGCATCAGGCCATACGGGATTGTCAGTAGTGCCTTCTTTGCTAACTTTGCTCAGATTGCCACAGGCTGCCAAGGAGAGTGCTGCAATCGCAGGCAATACAAATTTCGATAATTTCATGTTTTTTCCTTTTATATCAAATCTTTGATAGATGGAGATGATTTTAAACCATCCCCTCTAGGTCTTACCATTGGTAGCCGACGCTTCCGCCCCAGTTGACATCTTTGCGGGTGTTCACGCTTACGCCGGTTTTGATAGACCATTTGTTGTTATCGGAATTATGTGCATAACCAACAGCAATTGCTTGTTGACCACGATAGCCACCTACAGCTGCAGAAACGATACTTTTACCTGCTTCGTTCGGACGTTGCAGGAAGCCGATTGCAGTAGCACCAGCGATACCTGCACGCAGGTCTTTGTTCATATCGTTGATACGGTCTTGGAGGTTATTGATAACGATGGTGTTGCCGTTTGTTTGTGCGGCTACTTGGTACAGTTGGCTGCCGTTGATGGCATCTGTGCTGGTAGGTGTGATACGGCCGGCTGCAACATTGGTGATTGTGCGTTCGTTACCTGCTGAGCCTACACTTACTGTAGATGTAGGATTAGTACCGGCAAAACCACTGTAAGTTACGCCGTTTACAGTAGCGCTGTTAGTGCCTACTGCAGCAGAAGTAGTAGAATTTGCGCCTAAAGCAACAGAGTATTCATCACTTGCAATCGCTCCGCGACCGATAGCGACAGAAGAGCCGCCTTTAGCTTGGGCCTGCAGACCAGAAGCGACGCTGGCGTTTCCAGTAGCTTGGGAAGCAGGACCTGTTGCAACAGAGTAGTTGCCGCTGGCGACGGAAGAAGAACCTACTGCAGCCGCAGAAGTACCGCTGGCTTGAGCTTTTTGACCTACTGCAACGGTGTAAGCGCCGGTTGCTTGAGTACCTTGTCCGACAGCGGTGGAGGCAGGAGCTGTAGCATTAGAGCCGGAGCCAAATGCGGTAGAAGACAGGCCTTCAGCGACAGAGGAAGAACCTACTGCAGTGCTGCTGTTGCCTTTTGCGGCAGCTTGGCGACCGATAGCGGTAGCTGCATTAGCAGTTGCACTGGCACCTTGACCGAAAGCTGCAGCGGCAGTGCCTTCAGCTTTGGAGAGTGTGCCAACTGCAGTAGCAGATTCATGTTCAGCAGTGGTTTCAGTACCAATTGCAACAGTGCTGTGGCTTTTTGCGCTGGCTTGAATGCCAACAGCCACGCCGTAACGGCCAGTTGCGCCCTTGCTGTCATAGTTGCCGCGGACGGGTTCGTTGTTATCGTTAATGCTTACATATGAAGCATTTGTCAGCGCTGCTGCAAATGCAGGTGAAGCAGAAACAAGACCTGCGGCTGCCAATGACAAAGCCACTGTTTTGTTGAGCGCGGTAAAACGATTCATGTGTGTTTTGTGTTTCATAATTATCTCCCTGATAAAAACACATAAATAATAATATGGATGAATCTATATATTTTGCATATTTTAATTGACAAATATATGCCGTTTATCTAATATGCATACCACTGGTCATCGAGCAGTAGTAAAATACATAAAATTTTATTTCTAAAAAATAAAATTGATTCAGAAAACAAATGGTTCGAAGCACGATTTGCTACTTCGTACATGATCACCATTATATGAAGTTCCTTATTTTGTATTTATTATTTTTTTTTATCAAATATTAACTTCATTATAAAAAAACAATCGATTTCCTCATTATCTATATGTAATATATAACAAAAAAAATAATAACACATATAATATATTTATGTTTTTTGATTTATTTTGGTTTTAAATTGCGTTTTTTGCTTTTTAGTTAATTAAAAATATCTTATTTTTTTCGGTTTGGTCATTGTTGAAATCAAGCGTTGCATTTTATATATTTAATATGGTAGGAAATTTTATATGAAGATATATTTTTTCTACTGGAAATGATATTTTTCTTTTTTGTCTCTCTGTTAATTATTCCATAGATTTGTGTTGTATTTTCGATACTTGTGCCATGGTGTGGATAAGAGGTATTTTTGTTTGGATGGTATATATTGGGATAAGCTGAGATTTGTAAAGACAATCCGAGTTTTCAGACGACCTTTTAGTCAAAAATAAAGCCCGATTATTGCAATCGGGCTTTATTGGTTTGTGGTTGTATCATTCAATCACGATTTTCGGGAAGCGGCTGCTGAAATCTTTGCCTTTGTCTGCAATGGTCAGTGCGATTTGGAAGGCCGCGTCGGTATAGATTTTGGCAATGGCGGGATGTTCGTCAAACAACTGTTTCGCCGCGCCGCCGTCCATTGCTTCGCGCACAGGCAGGCTTAACGGAAGCTGTCCGAGCAGCGGGACATTCAGACGACCTGCCAGGTTTTTGCCGCCTTCCGAACCGAAAATAGCTTCAGCGTGGCCGCAGTTGGAGCAGATATGTACCGACATGTTTTCCAGTACGCCGAAAATCGGAATATTGACTTTGTGGAACATATCGACTGCTTTGCGCGCGTCAATCAGGGCAATGTCTTGCGGCGTGGTAACGACGACCGAACCGGTTACGGGGATTTTTTGCGACAGGGTGAGTTGGATGTCGCCAGTACCCGGCGGCAGGTCGATGAAGAGGTAGTCCACTTCGTCCCACTCGCTTTGGAACATCAACTGCTGCAAGGCTTGGCTGACCATCGGGCCGCGCCAAACGACGGCTTGGTCGGTATCGACCAGAAAGCCGATGGACATCACTTGGATGCCGCTTTCGGCTTCGACGGGAATCAGTTTTTTGTTTTGTTGGTCAGGTTTGCGGTCTTGCACGCCCAACATGGTCGGCTGGCTCGGACCGTAGAGGTCGGCATCCAGTACGCCCACGCGTGCGCCCATGCGTGCCATGGCGGTGGCAAGATTGGCGGTGGTGGTGGATTTGCCGACACCGCCTTTGCCGGATGCAACGGCGATAATGTTTTTGACGCCTTTGATGGTGGCAACGCCGGGCTGTACTTTGTGCGTTGTGATTTCCGTGTCGATGCTGAGGTGGATATGCGCGTCGCCCGTGATGCCGATGACGGCTTCTTGCAGGCTGTTGGCGATGTCGGCGGCGATGTGGCCGACGGGGAATCCGAATTTCAGTCCGATATGGAGGCCGTCGGAACGTTCTTCCAACAGTTGGACGGCTTTTTCACTGCCGAGCGTGCGTTCGGTACCGGGGATTTTTACTGCTTCCAGTGCAGTTTGAATGGCTGCGATATTCATGGCGTATCTCTGGTTGATAGGGGACGATAATTGAATGAAGGATGATTCATGTTTGGTGTGTTAAATACAGGAAATACGGTAGGTATGGTATGAAAGATACGGATCCATATTTCAGGAAAAATGCGTGAGTGCTGTAATAAATTTTCTTACAATAAAAACTGTATCTAAAGTCATCAAAATTAATTTAAATATTATTAAAAATATAGAGTTTTTATACAATAAATTATCAGGTTGGTCATGATATTTTATGTAATTATATTTCTGAACTTTATATTATGTCTCAATGAATATGAATGAGCTGAGTGGTGAATGTTAATCCCAATTTGCGGCAAGTTCATTTGCTATTTTGAGTCGTTCTGTAGTGCCGACATCCAGCCATAATCCATTGTGTTGCTCGCCGGTAACGCGGTGTTGGTTCATGGCTTCCCTCAATAGAGGTGCGAGTTTGGCGATTTGATTGGCGGGTGTGTTTTGGAAGAAGTCGGGGTGATATATGCCTACGCCGCTGAAAGTTAGCGCGATTCCTTCGGTTTTATTGGAGTGTACCTGTCCATCGGGAGAAATGGAAAAATCGCCCTCCGGATTGTGCGGGGGATTGGGAACCAACCAAATATGTGCCAGTAGGTTGGATGTTTGTAGGGATGTGGCAGCCTGTCGGGCGGCGTTGAAGTCGATATCGGTCAAAACATCTCCGTTGATGACAAGGAAAGGGGCGTCGCCCAGTAAGGGTAGGGCGGTAGCGATTCCGCCGGCAGTCTCCAGTCCGCCTGTCGATTCGGGAGAGTAGGCTATGCTGACTCCGTATTGTGCACCGTTACCAAGTGTGGCTTCGATTTGTTCGCCTAGCCATGCGTGATTGATGACGATTTCGGTGAAACCTGCGTTTTTCAGACGACGTATATGCCAGCCGATGAGTGGTTCGCTGCCGACTTTTAGAAGTGGTTTGGGTGTGTGGTCGGTCAGGGGGCGCATCCTTTCTCCGCGTCCTGCTGCCAGTATCATTGCTTTCATGGCTGTCCTTGTTTGGGATGGGATTATATAGTGGATTAACTTTAAACCAGTACGGCGTTGCCTCGCCTTGGCTCAAAGAGACATTCTCTAAGGTGCTGAAGCACCAAGTGAATCGGTTTCTGTACTGTCTCTGTACTGTCTGCGGCTTCGTCGCCTTGTCCTGATTTAGTTAAGCCACTATAGTCATTTGATGTGAAAGTATACAGTGTTGTGCCGTCAGGATTCAAAGGGAATGATACTTTGGTTATCGGTGTATTGATTGGTCGTTGATGAGGGGGTACGGAATCAATAGGTCGTCTGAAAACGAAGATGGGTTTTCAGACGACCTTGTGTTCAGGCCAATGATTTGAATTGTCGGCGGAAATACAGTAGCGCTGGGTTGTCGGTGTGGGTTGTGGTGATTTCATCGATGCGGACATAAAAGATGAAATGTGTGCCGATTTCGTGTTGATCGATAATGTGGCCGTGTAAATGGGTCAGTGCGCCTTCAACTTCGAGTTGACCGGTTTGCCCTCTATGCCAAATGTGGTATTCGAAGCGTTCTTCGGGGGAAAGGTTGGTGAGTCCTGCGAAGTGTTCGGCGACGTCTTGCTGATTTTCTGACAGGGTGTTGATACAGAGGTTTCGGTTTGCCTGCAATATGGGAATGATGCCTGCCTGCCGGTTGATACATAACATAACGGTAGGCGGCTCGTCGGTAATCGGCGCTACGGCTGTCATGGTAATGCCGTAACGTCCGGACTGTCCGTCTGTGGTAATAACATGGACGCCTGCGGCACAGGATGCCATAGCATCGCGGAATGGGCTCTTGAGTGTGTGTGCGGAATCTGTCATTCAGTTTCTTTTATTTTAGTGCCTGCTCAATTTGCGCGAGCTGGCGCAAAAGCTCTTTCAATTCGAGCATTTTTTCTTTGGATAAGATTTTTTCGATGGCGTCATAGCGTTCATCCACTTGCGCGCCTATGGTTTCGTACAGTTTTTCGCCTTCTTGGGTCAGCTTCAGGTAAACGCGGCGCTGGTCGTTAGAGGGTTTCAGGCGTACCGCCAAGCCTGCTTTTTCCAGGCGGGTCAGGATGCCGGTCAGGCTGGGACGTAAGATGCAGGCTTGGTTGGCGAGATCTTGGAAGTCTAATGTGCCGTTTTCTGCCAGAAGGCGGATGATACGCCATTGCTGGTCGGTAATATTGGCTTGGTTCAAAATAGGGCGGAATTGTGTCATCAACGCTTCTCGGGCTTGAATCAGTCCAATATTGATAGATGCATGTTTAGATTGGTTGGGCATTATAAGTCTCCATTGTTATCAAAAATCAAACCGTTGAAGCGCGAGGCAGGTATGCAAAAAGCGTTTTTTATTATAAGCCGCTATTGAAGCGGCAAGGATATATGGGAACAAAAGCATCATTGTTTGGGTATGTTGGGAATACGCTGAACAGTTTGTTTTGATAATAATGTTCCCAAGTTTTCTTATAATCCTATCTTAGTCTATTTTCTGCGCAATCTCAACAAAATCATCAAGTACGGATTTTTTGGGTAATTCATTTCTTTAAAAAACGAATATATTTTGAAACGATGGATATGCCGTATGGTGTTTGGGTTCTTTATATTTTAAGGATTTTAATAGGGGTTTGGTCAGTAGAAGAGGTTCATCAGCCAGATTCTGCTGCGCAATCCCCAATAGCTGCTCAACCCTGAGGTGTGATGTATCATTTTTCCGTTTTTAATCAAAATGATGGTCGGGGTAACGGCAATTTTCCAGTTGGCTGCCAACTGGTCGTCTGAATCGTTAACTGTCGGGAATTGCAGTTGGTGTTCCTTCATATAGGATTGAATCTCTGTATCGGAGCCGGAATGTACGGCGACACCGAGCGTAGGAATACCGTTTTGATGTAGGCGATCGATTGTCGGAGATG
>NZ_KV800885.1:16884-18634 GCF_001810355.1 Neisseria sp. HMSC074B07
GTATGAACAGATATGGCACCATGTTCCCCAAAAATAGACAATGGCAACACGTTCCTTGCTGAGTGTTTCGAGCGAAGTGCTGCTTCCATTGATAACACGGAGGAGTTCTGATGAGGCTTGCATCGGCTGATTGGGTTTGCGCCACCAGTCAACGGCTACGGAAATCAGAATAAAGAGGAGGAGGGCTTGGATAAGGGATTTTAGATAAGGTAAGAGTCGTTTCATGTGGTGTCTGCATAAAACAGGCTGAATAGAAAGGAATCTGCATGTACGGCTACAAGGTTGGCTTGCGGGCGTCGTCTGCGGCTTGCCGCCTTGCATCGGCAGATGAGGCATTCCTTAATAAACAGCCTGTCTGTATTTGAATCGTTGAGCTACGATATCAAAGTTTATCACTTATTATGAGGTTTAACGGCTTTTAATCTGGCGCGTATAAATAGCTAAAATAATGACGGCAAATACGGTGGAGGCAATCCATCCTGCCGGTTCGCCGACGCGATACCAACCTACTTGTTGTCCGACAAAACCGGCCAACGCGGAGCCGCCTATGCCTAGCAGGGTGGTCATGATGAAGCCTAAGTTTTCTTTGCCTGGGTGCAGGAATTTTGCCAATACGCCGATTACAAATCCAATAATGATGGTGCTGATCCAACCCATATCTCTTGTCTCCTTGTGTGTTGTGGGGAATATATGTGTGAAAATGCAGTATACAGGCTTGTTTTGTCCCGCTGTGCCATCTTTACAGTTTATAGCGTTGTTCCGTATGGGAAGGGCGGGCGGCGGTATTATAGTGGATTAACTTTAAACCAGTACGGCGTTGCCTCGCCTTGCTGTACTATCTGTACTGTCTGCGGCTTCGTCGCCTTGTCCTGATTTAGTTAAGCCACTATAGTAGCCAGCATTGAATCATACTAAAAGGTCGTCTGAAATCTGTTTCAGACGACCTTTTGACTTGCCAGGGTAAATTCTGATTATTGGGCAGCTTCAGCGTTTTCGGGAACTTCTTCAGAAACTTCTGAGGCAGCTTCGTTTTCTTGTTCCGACATGTCGTCGGCAGATGTTTCTTGCTCGGGGAGGCTGTTGGTATCAAATTTTTCAGAAGGCATGTTGTTCATTGGTGCTTCATATGCAGGCTGCCCAAAATTTTGTTGCTGCATTACTGCGGCAGGAAAGCGTGTCATTACAAAAAATACTAGTGGAATCATGATAATGAAACAAACCAGCATAAGCCACAAATAAGCTTGCATGAAGTGTTTGCGGTTTTTGTTACCGTCCCCAAATGCCCAGACAAATATCATGACAAGACCTACGATAGGAATGGCGAGTATCAGGAATGTGATGATCCAATCCTTGACGGTCATGACTGCAGTGTCGTTGGATACATTAGGGTGTGGAGTGTTATTTTGATCCATGAATAAACTACCTGAATGAAAGTAAATGAATAGGTCGGCAGCGGGCGGTTTTAATTTCTAATGTTTTAAAATGTGCTGAATGTTAAAGCGGTGACGCTGTGTAGAATCATTTTGCACCTTTACCCGACTGCCCGGCGATTGCAACATATATTTTATCCCAGCTGCAAGGAGGAGAATGTTATCTTTCATTCCGTTTTCATGCAAGTGGGCGGGTGGCGGGATAAGGTATCGAGGTAGGATGTGTTGGATTTTGGGTCATATGTGGATGGGTTTTAATGGAATGGGACGGCTTTGCCGTGTTCTATTATAGTCAATTAAAAACAAAATAGTACAATACT
>NZ_KV800886.1:0-722 GCF_001810355.1 Neisseria sp. HMSC074B07
GGCTTCGTTGCCTTGTCCTGATTTAAATTTAATCAACTATACTCACGAATGGAGATGGGTGGATGCGACGATAGCGCAGCAGGTAAATGTGACGGATAGGGAGGGTGCGGGTAGAATAGGGATGTTGCAGAATCAATACATAAAGAGATAGTAAACTAAGAAATCTTCAGGTATCGTTTGAACGGAAACGGTAAGACGGATATGATAGCCAACTATTTTACGGTGCCGCACACACAGGCATCATCCGCATTCACAAACTATGGAGTATCTTCTTATGAAAAAATTCCTCTTTGCCGCCCTCTCCCTGCTGACCGCTTCGCTGTCGCTGGCCGCCGTCAACATCAATACCGCTTCCCCGTCCGAGTTGGAAGCCCTGCCCGGTATCGGCCCTGCCAAAGCCAAAGCCATCGTGGACTACCGTCAACAACATGGTGCCTTCAAATCGGTCGAGGAGTTGAAAAACGTCAAAGGTATCGGTGAGGGTATCTTCTCCAAACTGAAGGCGGAGGCAACCGTCGCCCCGGCCGCTCAAAACAAAGCCGCCACCCCCGCCGCTAAAAAATAAACCCGAGTGCGCCCGCCCGAATAGGGAATGTGCGCAGATGCAAACCCGGTGATGAAAAGGCCGTCCGAATCCAGTCCGGAGTCGGACGGCCTTCGTGTCGGGCGGGTAAGGCTGACATGCCTGTCCCGCTTCATTCGGCCGTCAGATCAGGATGCAT
>NZ_KV800887.1:0-12055 GCF_001810355.1 Neisseria sp. HMSC074B07
CGAGTTGCAGTTGAATGCGCTGAAGGATGCGGTACTGACCAGTAGTTCAGGCAGAGTAAACATCGCAGCGCAAGAGGAAGTTTTAATTACCTGTAAAGGCGCATACATCAAATTCTCGAATGGAGAAATTGAGATTGGCAGTCCGAAGCTGGTTAGGGTGAAGGCGCCGTTGGAGGTGACTGGACCGCAGAGCTTGAGCCACATGTTTAATAATATGCCTAAATCAAAATTTGATCAGGAAGTAATCGTTACCACTTTAAATGGAAGCCCGATTGCAAACCGCCGATTTGTTCTAACACGTGCTGACGGTACCAAAATACGGGGGACTACGGATGCAAATGGTAGTACCGGCATTCAGCGCAATGATTCTACTATGGAAAAATTTACCTTGACTCTTTTGCCTAAGGACAAGAAGAAATGATTGACCCAAACATTAAATTAAATCCGACATTGGATAAAAACGGCAATCCGACCGCACAAGCGAGGATGACATCTACGGAAGATCAGCAAAAATGCCAGATGGAGATTGCACGCTATATGCCGATCATGCTTCTCCCCGGCATTATGGGATCCAATCTGCTATATCGAAACGGTTGGGTAAAGCCCAGTCAAAAATCTGAATCGGGAGAGCCGGCTAAAGATGTTGATAACGGAGAGGAGAATCAGGACAAGGACTGGGAAGAACTCAAGACGAAGAAAGTAGAAAAGTCATGGATGCCGCCAAACGGTCTATTAAAATCAATAGGTGCAGCGTTTAAAGATGGTTTGTTTCGCAGGGTAAAAGCACGTCATCGGGAAATTCATCAAGAATTGACTGCTGTCGATTGGCGAGGGCCGATAATACATATTCCTAAAAATCCTATAAGAACTAATACTGAATGTTTGAAAAAAAAGATTTTAAAGGCCGGTGAGCAGCGACACAATCTCAAAATGGCGCAACTGCAAAAAAGCCCTTCTTCTGATTCTTCGGAAATTCGTGATGAGCAAAAGCAATATGAGGAATGGAAAGAGAGATGGGAAAATGGAAAACCCCGTCCTAAAGAGTTAATCAAAGAACAATTGCGTTTTCGAGGCTGGGGAACGGTTAATGCCGATGCTTATCAAGATTTTGCGGTTTTTTTAGAAAATAATCTGAATAATTTGGCTCAAGATATTAGAGATGCTGCTAAAACCAGCAATGGAAATCAAAATGGAACAAATGGCTTGAGTGATAGTGATTATGCGAATTTTGTTGCAAAGAAAAAAGACACGCAGCCTTGGAAAGCCGTATTGGCAAGGATAGATCGATATATCATCAATCGAGACAAAGAGCAGCCAGAATTGGAAAAGCCTTTGTCTGAACAAGAGTCTAGCGTTGAAGCACAGAAAATGTTGGCTAACTGGTTGAAAAAAGTAGTGAATTATCAGTTTCCTGTCTATATATGCGGCTACAACTGGTTGCGTGACAATGCCGAGTCAGGAACTGGGTATTCATCAAGATCCTTAGAGTTTTTGGAATCAGAAAAAGAGGATGGTACCAATTTTCCATTTGGTCCCAGTGATTTGAATAGTCGTATTCAGCGTGCATTGGAAGAATGCAATAGTGAGCAATTTTTGATTCTTACCCATTCCATGGGTGGTTTGGTAACGCGTGCGTATGCAAAGAAGGCAACTGGTGACAAGCCGGGTGAAACTAAAAATGCTGATAAAATCTGCGGTATTTTTCATAATGTTATGCCTGCTACGGGCTCACCTGCTTTTTATAAACGGTTAAGGGCAGGATTTAGTCATGAACCGCCACCGCGCCGTTTTTATGAATATTTCACGCCGACTTTATGGTTAAGCGCATTGAAAGAGCTTGGTTTTGCAGGGGTGCTGGGTTTTACTTCGCGCGCAACTTCCCCCATTTTGCTCAATTCGCCTGGTGCCATGCAGCTGACTCCTTGGCCGAATTATACTCCACGCCGCTTTAGTGGAGATAAGGTAAGCGATCCAAATGCTTGGCTCTACGTGGCAGATCATAAGGGGGAAAATATACGCTTCAGTTTCAATACTGAAGAACTCTATCAAAATTATGATAAATGGTTTGGTTTATGGCCTACCAAGCCCAAAAATCTTAATGACGGGCAACAAGAAGAGCAGATAGACTACATTAATTTCAATCCGAATGGTACAAAGACTATCTTTCAACAAGATAAAACAGATGCAGATATTTTTAAAGCTAATTTCGATAAGGTGCAAATGTTTCAAGACAAGCATGCTACTTATTATTTAACTGATGACAATAAAACCCGAATCAGTCTTTGTGACAGTAAAGACCACCTCACTTGGGATACTATTAAATGGGTGAGTGATAGGAATTTCCCTGGAGACTTGACTAAGCAAGAGTTAATCGAGGCGGTATTGACTAAGCCTGAAGATTCCGGGCCTAGGGGTAAGGTAAAAATAAAATTGAGGGATGAAGATTACTTTCTTCATCTTACTGAAAAAAAGAGGACAGACAGGGGAGATGGTACCGTCCCTACTGCTTCGGGAGAAGCGCCGATTACCCAAGGCTTTTTTGCTAGAAAAGATGTATTGGTAACCGGAGATAAAAATGTAGGCGGCTATGAGCATGGTTCTTCATATAATTTTGATGAAACCCGTCATGATGCCTTTTTTGCTGTTTTAGAATCTGTCGCTTTACGCGGACAGGAAGATTAATCCCTTAAAGGAACTTATGATGAAACCGACCGCTACTGTATTGCTGACAGTTTCCCTACTTGCCGCATGCGCCCCTGCCGTTTCACCACTTACAGAAAGGAATCCCTCCATGACTACTGCTTCTTCATCTATCGATACCGCCTACTGGACCGAACAGCCCTATTGCAGCGGCCGCTATCAATTGCGCCTGCCGTCCCAACGTCATCACGGCAGTACACACATTGATTACAACGGTTGGAGCGTGATGGTTATGTTTAATGATTGGGATAGAAACGTTAGGACTATCAATAGGTTTAAACGTAGTGGTTATGATGGAACTGATATTGTTGTTGATACCCGCACCCTGATCCCAGATCGGGCGATGATGCAAGTAACACGTAGCGATTTTTCTTGGGAACGCAGCATTACAATTAAAGAGAAGGGAATGCCCTACGAAGCCGATTTGTATTTTAAGTTGGATGATAACGACGCTTATATCGTACGTGGTTATTTCTATATTCCCGCTGAAAACGGTAAAGCCCCTGCTAACTGGAAAGCCAAAGAGAAAGAATTGATAGATGGCATGGAGAAAAAATTCCGCCAAGATTTCCTGAATAACCTGCGGGTACGGCAAGAATTTGAAGTACCGAATCGGCATGGTATCTGCCTGATAGGCGGTTTTATTGCGGACGATGGCAAAAAACCGTTTACAGCGCATACTACTGTCGGCTTTGCCAAACAACACGATATGAGTCTGGAAATTATGCATGGCGACGAGCTTGAGAAAGGCGAACCGACGCTGCTGCAACGGGATATTGCTCCGGAAAAAAGCGCATTGGCAAAAATCTTTAAAATCACAGGCTACCGCACCATCCGCCAAGGCCCGCGTACGATTAACGGCATGTCAGGCACGGAAAAACTGATCAAGTGGGATGGCAACAAATATATGTTGATTTGGGAGCGAGACGGCGGCAATCCACGCGTCATGATGCAGTTTGGTACCGAGAAGAAAGATGGAACGAAGCGTAGCGAAGCCGAAGTCCTCGCTATTTGGGATACCGTTCTGCCAACTTTAAAACCAATCAAATAATGTAAGCGACGAACCCAAGGTCGTCTGAAATATGGTTTTCAATATTTGGAACCGTATTTTCAGATGACCTTGCGTTACAAACAGCCATACTGCAATTGGTTTTTATGGAGAATGATCGTAAGTAAACAACCATGACGTTGTACCGCTCTGAATTTTATTCACCCACTACAATAAAAACATGATGAAGCACACACCTATACCTTATGAGCGTCAGGAAATCATCCGACGTGAGCGCGAGTTGGCTAAATATGCCAATACTATGGATAGTTTGTTTTGCATTCCTTTTACCAAACAAGGAATCGGCGTTGATGCTATATTGTCGCTGATTCCTTTTGTCGGGGATATTGCCGGGCTTTTTTTGACGATGAAGGCTTTTCGCATGGGGCGGGAGTTGGGCGTGCCGGATCATAAAATGCGTCCTGCCGTATATCTTGCTTTTGCGGATATGTTGCTCGGCATGATTCCTGTCGTCGGTACGCTTATCGATATTTTCTTGCAGCCGAGCCGCCGTACTTCGAAAGTCATCAATGAATATGTGCGCAGCGAGTATGGTGTGGATTGTGATCTGCATTTGGAGCGACCGTTTATGCACGCGGCTTTGGAGAAGAAACAGCAGCAATCAGATTTTTGGCGCAAACCTGTTGCGGCTTGGCTTTATCTGCATATACCTGATTTTTTCGGTTTGATTGTGCTGGTGTTGATGGGTTGGATAACGGTTGCAGTAAGCAAATGGGCGTGGGGCGGTATAACTTATCTGCTTCACGCTGTTGCCGGTTGGTTTTGAGCGGATAGATAATTTAACGTGAATGGCTTTAAGCCGGTATGGTGTTGCCTGATCTGAACTCAAATGTGTTTTGATATAGTGGATTAACTTTAAACCAGTACGGCGTTGCCTCGCCTTGGCTCAAAGAGACATTCTCTAAGGTGCTGAAGCACCAAGTGAATCGGTTTCTGTACTGTCTGTACTGTTTGCGGCTTCGTCGCCTTGTCCTGATTTAAAGTTAAGCCACTATAGTATTGGAAAAGGTCGTCTGAAAAATCGATATTTGATTTTTCAGACGACCTTTTTGCAAAGTGAAAACGGTTGTAAAAAATGGGATGTAGAGAGAGCGAGAAATTTAGTTTAACCAAAAACGGAATACTAAATAAAACACCAAAATCAATACGCCCGCCCATACGATAACCATAAATCCGGCGACAGCCCGACCGAGTCGGTAAACAGGGTTTTTGCGTTCGTCTTCCAAAAGCGGATTAGGGGCGTTGCGTTGTTCTTCGGACATGGTCATCTCTGTTGTGAATGGGTGGCAAAAGCGTAAGGGTACGCCGATGGACAGGAAGATTCAAGCAGGGCGGTTTAATTTTCTCCGTATTCAAAAGCATCGTCTCCGTCCCAACTGCTTTTGAGCGCGGTGTGGATGGTGTCCATATCGAAGCCGCGATAGGCGAGGAAGCGCGCTTGTTTTTGCTTGTCTTTCAAATCGGCGGCGGGCTGTTTGAATTTTTTGCGCAACACGGCGACTGCGGTTTGCAGTTCGCTCGCTTTGTCGGGCATGAATTCGCGACTGACGGTTTCGTCTATGCCTTGCTGCGCCAATGCCTGTTTCAGACGCAGAGAACCGTGTTGGCGGCTTTTGCTGTGGATGTAGGCTTCGGCGTAGCGTTGGTCGGATTGCCAGTTGCGTTCGGCAAATTCGTCCAACACGTTTTCCAATTCTTCTTCGCTTTCGGCATACGGGACGAGCTTGCGCTTGAGTCCGACGCGGCTGATTTCCTGTCGGGAAAGGATGTCCATCGCGCGGGTGCGTAGGGATTTTTGGGGTTTCATGCAGAGGTCGTCTGAAAAGGTCGATTCGTAGGTCAGATTCTTGAATCTGACTTGTGTGTCGTAGGATAGAGGAGAGATAAGCAACTTTCATTCCGTCATTCTCTTTGTTCGATAATGACGAATCTTTTTATTTCCACGGCTCTATTTTCAGACGACCTTTGAAGTGGAAATAAAGGTCGTCTGAAAACAAGGATACTGATTACTCGTCGTCTTCTGCTTTTTTCGGTCGCAGGTTTTCGTAGATTTCGGGCAGTGAGCCGATAATCCAATCGGGCTTGGTCGTCTTGTCTTGTGAGAGCAGGGTCATGTCGCCGTAGCCGAAGGTAACGCCGACGCTGAGGCAGCCTGCGGCTTTGGCGGCGATGATGTCGTTGCGGGAGTCGCCGACCATGATCATATTGGCGGGGTCGATGCCCAAGACTTCGGCGGCGTGTTGCAGCGGCAGCGGGCTGGGTTTCTTTTCGGGCAGGCTGTCGCCACCGAGAATCAGGCTGAAGTAGTCGGCGAGTCCGAGTTGTTTCAAAAGTTCGGCGGCGAGGATTTCGTTTTTGTTGGTGATGACCACCAGCGGGATGCCCAGCGATTTGAGCAATGCCAGTCCGGCTTCGGTTTCGGGGTAGGGACGGGTGAAGTCGCTCAAGTGGTCGCGGTAGTATTTCATGTAGAACACGAAACCTTTTTCCCATAAATCGGGCGCGGCTTCTTGGTCGCGGTCGTTGGTGATGACGCGGTGGACGAGTTTGCCGATGCCGTCGCCGACGTAGCTTTCTACTGTTTTGGCGGGCAGCGGCTCCATGCCGAGATATTCGCGCATGGCTTCGGCTGCGGCGGCAAGGTCGGGGACGGAATCGCATAATGTGCCGTCCAAATCAAAGGCGGCAGCTTGGACGTGTTCGATGGCGGCGGTCATGATGTGTTTTGCTCGTGAATGACAGGGACGCGTATTTTAACATTGATTCGGCGGGCAGGCTTGGAAGCTGCTGATGCCGGTTTGGTATTCGGTTTGCAGCGGGTGGTTTTTATTTTATTGGGATACGGCAGGTTAAGAGCAATGAAATAGAGTTACAGCTTAAATATTACAATGAATTAATTTAGAAATTTTACAAGAAAAATACTTGCCTAAAATTTTATTTTCATGGATAATTCGATTCGTTAGCTGGTTCGAGTAGTCAGTTAATAGTTTCTCCTCTATTTCTCCTTTGTAGACTTGGCACACATTCAATTGAATGTGTGCATTTTTTTTTGTTTGTGGGTTTGGTAGGAAAATGCTTGGGCTTGATGGGGATGGGATGGGTTTGAAACTGTCAAAGCATCTTGGTTGATAGTGTTTCTATCGTGGGTATAAAAGGTATTTTGAAAAAAGGTCGTCTGAACGTTATAAACTTTCAGACGACCTTTTTAAATGTAGTTAAATCACTCTAAGTCTAACACTGCCGTTTCTTTGACTTCTTCCATGACGACGTAGCTGCGGCTTTCCGCTGCTGCAGGCAGGTGCAGCAGGATATTGCCCAACATATCCCGATAAGCCGCCATATTGGGCAGGCGGACTTTGATCAGGTAATCGTATTCGCCGGATACGAGGTGGCATTCCAAAATTTGCGGAATCCGCATGATTTCACGACGGAAATCTTCAAAAATATTGCCCGATTTGGAACGCAGCTTCAGCTCGACAAAGACCAGCAGGCTTTGCCCGAGTTGGTGCGGGTTGAGGCGGGCATGATAGCCGGTAATGAAATTGTCGCGCTCAAGGCGGCGGACGCGTTCGGTAACCGGAGTAGTGGATAATCCGACTTTTTCTGCCAACTCCGTCATGGGTGTTCGGGCATTTTGCTGAAGGATTTTCAGGATTTTCAGGTCGGTTTTGTCTAATTCTTTCATCGCGGAGTTTCTTTCAACTGAGCTGAAACGCATCATTTAGGTAGATAGATAAAACGCAGGGCAGAGCAACGCAAAGCCACCCTTGCTTTAAGTTGACCCACTATATCTTTAAAGCGACTGAAAAGAAAGTCAGTCAGCAATCAATGGCATTGCACTTTTGCGGTATCGGGTCAAACAGGTCGTCTAAAAACGGTTTTGTCCGTAGTCGTAGTACCTTAATAGGCGGGAAAATAAGGAAGGGCGGATTCTAATGGAGGAACGCCTCTTCCGCAATGTGAGTGACTGAATCTAAAAGAAAAGGTCGTCTGAAACGGGATAGGCGGTAATACAGTGCAGATGGGTTTCAGTTAAAATACCGCCTGTTCCAGATAGCATTCCGCCACAATCGCTCGACACCGATAAGGCAGCTTTTTTCAAGGGAGGGACTATGCCCGTAGATTCCTTTTTCTACCTCTTACTGCTCACCGGATTTTGCGCCGGACTGATGGACGCGGCGGTCGGCGGCGGCGGGTTGTTGCAAATCCCCGGGCTGTTTAACTTGCTGCCAACTTCCACACCTGTTGCTTCGGTGATGGGCGTGAATAAGTTTGCCTCATGCTGCGGGACGGTTACTGCCACGGGGCAATATCTGCGCAGAATCCCCGTACCGTGGAAAATGCTGCTGCCCGCAGCCGTGCTGGCGTTTGCCGCTTCCTATCTGGGCGCGAAAGCCGTGGTCTTTTTCCCCGTGCAATACATGAAACCGGCGATGCTGGTCATCATGATTGCCATGTGTGTTTATACCTTTATCAAAAAAGATTTGGGACAAACGGTGCGCACCGAGAAGCTGACGCGCCGTGAAACCTTGTGGGGCTTGTTTTTCGGCGCATTAATTGGCTTTTACGACGGGATTTTCGGGCCGGGGACGGGCAGCCTTTTGGCTTTCGTGTTCGTCCGCTTTTACGGCTACGATTTTTTGACGGCAAACGCATCGGGCAAAGTCATCAACTCGACCACCAATCTTGCCGCGCTGACATTTTTCATCCCGCAAGGACACGTCGTTTGGGCGTGGGCAATCCCGCTTGCGCTGGCGAATTTGTGCGGCGGCGTGGTCGGCGCGAAATTGGCGATACGCGGCGGCACCCAGTTTCTGCGTTACGGATTTATGGTATTGCTGTGCCTGACCATAGGCAAATTCGCTTGGGATTTGATTCGATAACAGAAGACGTGTCAAAGGCGGGATTCGTCCTCCGAAAGCGTTTCAGACGACCTTTGTATGCTAAAATCCGTCATCTTTCAGTATATGACCGATAGAGGGAAAACATGGCAGGCAACACTTTCGGACAACTCTTCACCGTTACCACCTTCGGCGAAAGCCACGGTGCAGGTTTGGGCTGCATCATCGACGGCTGCCCGCCCGGACTGGCATTGACCGAATCAGACATCCAAGCCGACCTCGACCGGCGCAAACCCGGCACCAGCCGCCACGTTACCCAACGCCGCGAAGCCGACCAAGTCGAAATCCTCTCCGGCGTCTTCGAAGGCAAAACCACCGGCACCCCCATCGCCCTCTTAATCCGCAATACCGACCAACGCAGCAAAGACTACGGCAACATCGCCACCAGCTTCCGCCCCGGTCATGCCGACTATACCTACTGGCACAAATACGGCACGCGCGACTACCGCGGC
Organism: Neisseria sp. HMSC074B07; assembly: GCF_001810355.1. Taxonomy (NCBI): domain Bacteria; kingdom Pseudomonadati; phylum Pseudomonadota; class Betaproteobacteria; order Neisseriales; family Neisseriaceae; genus Neisseria; species Neisseria sp. HMSC074B07. Next base: position 9,123 of record NZ_KV800887.1, read on the forward strand.
GGCGGCAGGAGCTCTGCCCGCGAAACCGCCGCCCGCGTTGCCGCCGGAGCCGTTGCCAAAAAATGGCTGAAAGAAAAATTCGGCACGGAAATCACCGCCTACGTCACCCAAGTCGGCGAAAAAGAAATTCAGTTTGAAGGCTACGAACACATTTCCCAAAATCCCTTCTTCGCCGCCAACCAAAGCCAAATTGCCGAGCTGGAAAACTATATGGACAGCGTACGCAAATCGTTGGATTCCGTCGGCGCGAAACTGCATATCGAAGCGGTTAACGTGCCTGTCGGCTTAGGCGAACCCGTTTTCGACCGCCTCGATGCCGAAATCGCCTACGCCATGATGGGCATCAACGCCGTCAAAGGCGTGGAAATCGGCGCAGGTTTCGGCAGCGTCGTCCAGCGCGGCAGCGAACACGGCGACGAACTTACCCCGCAAGGCTTCCTGTCCAACCACGCCGGCGGCATCCTCGGCGGCATCAGCACCGGCCAGGACATCCACGTCAACATCGCCATCAAACCCACCAGTTCCATCGCTACACCGCGCCGCAGCATCGACATCAACGGCAATCCTGTCGAACTCGCCACCCACGGCAGACACGACCCCTGCGTCGGCCTGCGCGCCGCCCCCATCGCCGAAGCCATGCTCGCGCTCGTTCTTATCGACCACGCCCTGCGCCATCGCGCGCAAAATGCCGACGTAGCCGTCGATACGCCAGACATTACCAAGTAGTGCGGATAAAATCGAAAGAGGTCGTCTGAAAACAAACATGACGGATTGTGCCGAACATTTTCAGACGACCTTTCTCAACGCCTATTAAGATAAGTGTGCCGGCCCGTCCGCAAATAAACATTTACAATCGAACATTCGCAAAAAAACTTAGCCAAAACACAGGCTTTATACTAAAATACTGCCATTACCGTGCCATAGCGAAACGCACGGCTTTATTTTAGAGGAATACAAACGACATGACACAAGAAACCGCTTTGGGCGCAGCTTTGAAATCCGCCGTCCAAACCATGAGCAAGAAAAAACAGACCGACATGATTGCCGACCACATCTACGGCAAATACGACGTCTTCAAACGATTCAAACCGCTGGCCGTCGGCATCGACCAAGACCTTGTTGCCGCGCTGCCCCAATACGACCCTGCCCTGATCGCCCGCGTCCTCGCCAACCATTGCCGCCGCCCCCGCTACCTCAAAGCCCTGGCGCGCGGCGGAAAACGTTTTGATTTGAACAACCGCTTCAAAGGCGAAGTCAGCGCGGAAGAACAAGCCATCGCCCAACAGCATCCGTTTGTCCAGCAGGCTTTGGCAGAACAAGCCGAGCGCCAAGCGGCCAAACAGGCAGCGAAAACTGAGGCAGTAGAAGCCGAGCAAGTCGGCGCAGCCGCCGAAACTGAAGAAGTGGCACAAAATAACGCCGAATAATACCGAATGATTTTAAAAGGTCGTCTGAAAACGGATTTTTTGTTTTCAGACGACCTTTTTTATCGGTATTTCAAATTAACGGAGGAGGGAAAAGAGGAAACACGCTTTGCAACCATTATTTTTGCTTTGACAGGGGAGGGTAAATGGTGGGTGTTTGTTGATTTTTTATTGGGGATGATACGTTTTCTAAAGATGGATTTTTGTGTGCGTGAGAATTGAAGTAGATGGGAATATCTTGTTTTATTTGATTTTATTTTAAACTTGGAAAATCAAGATAAAAAAATGCGCATATCGTTTAGGATATGCGCCAAGTCTACAAAGGAGAAATAGAGGAGAAAAATCAAGCTGCATCAAGCAACTCAACGGGCGTTATTATCTACGAAAGGCATCGTTTTGTCAAATTTTTATATGCAAAAATTTTCTATTTTTTGAGAAAACGGCAGATTGTCTGCTTACAAAATGTCAGGTAATCGCCCTATTTTTTCTTAAAGTTTATATAAATCAATGGGTAAGTTGTGTGTTGTATAAGATACAGGATGCCTGTTCCATGTAAAACGGCATAAAATGCACCAACGCTTTTTGTGACCAAAAGGTTTACCGAATGGCGCGGACGGCTTGGATGAAGGCAGCCATTTTGGCTTCGTCTTTGATGCCGCCGGCGCTTTCCACGCCGCCTGAAACATCGACTGCCGCGGCATTGCTGGTTTGGATGGCTGCTGCGATATTTTGCGGGGTCAAGCCGCCTGCCAGAATCCAAGGTTTGGTCAGATTGTCCGGCAGCAGCGTCCAGTCGAAGCTCAGACCTGTGCCGCCGTATTCGTTGGGATGGTAGGCATCAAACAGCAGGGCGCGGGTGTTGGGGAATCGGGTTTGTGCGGCTTCGATGTCTGAAGCGGATTGGACGCGTATGGCTTTGAGATAGGGGCGGTCAAACTGACGGCAAAATTCATCGTCTTCGTCGCCGTGAAATTGGATGATGTCGATGGGTACTTGCCGGAGGGTTTCGCGGATGGTTTCTGCTGTTTCATTGACGAATAAGGCAACGACGGAGACGAAAGGGGGAAGGGCTGCCACGATTTTTTTTGCCTGTTCGGGCGTGACGGCGCGTTTGCTGGCGGCGTAAAAAACCAAACCGATGGCATCGACGCCCAGCTCGGCGGCTTTTCGGGCGTCTTCGGGGCGGGTGATGCCGCAGATTTTGATGCGGATGGTTTTCATCTGTTTTCCTTTTTGGGTCGGTCTGTTCGGTTGGTTGCAAAAGATGTGCCGCCGTTTAAATGGGGCATGGGCGTATTTTTGTTGATATCGTTCTTTATAGTCAAGGTCGTCTGAATATTTTCAGACGACCTGAGACCTTTGCAAAATTCCTTTTCCCTCGACAGCCGAAACCCAAACACAGGTTTTCGGCTGTTTCCGCCCCAATCACTCCTTAATTCTACCCAAATACCCTCTTAATCCTCCCCGAATACCCGATAATCAGGCATCCGGGCCGCCTTTTAGGCGGCA
>NZ_KV800888.1:0-224 GCF_001810355.1 Neisseria sp. HMSC074B07
AAAGCAGCAATTGACAAAAAAGCCGATAAAGCCGACTTCGAAGAATTGGCAAAATACACTGCCGATATGGGCAAAAAAGTTAACGATATCGGTGATACGGTAACTGAATTGGGTGATTCCACCAAGGAGGCAATCGCTGCTGTTGAACAAGACATCGTTACTTTGAAAAAAGTAGGCTTAAATGCAGCCGATGCTTTAGAAGCTAACCGTCAAGACATTGATGC
>NZ_KV800889.1:0-289 GCF_001810355.1 Neisseria sp. HMSC074B07
AAACAGGATTTGATCGCTACCTGTTCCGTCCCTATGCCCGCAGCCTGAAAGGGCAAATAGTGAAAGCGCAGATAAGTGGAAAAAGATACCGACGCTTATCTCTGGTGTCCGCACAAGTCGGCAACCGGCTGATTGCTCCGATGGTTTATCAAAATACGATGACCGGAGTCTTTTTTGAAGCGTGGTTTCAGCAATGCCTACTGCCCGCATTGACTCAAAAATCGGTGATTATTTTAGATAATGCACGATTTCACCGTATGGGTGTCTTACGGGAAATGGCGGAAAAATG
>NZ_KV800890.1:0-338 GCF_001810355.1 Neisseria sp. HMSC074B07
TGAACTGCACCCCAAAAGTTGGACATCCCCTCCAACTCACAAGGTGCAGTTTTTTTATGAGCAAATATACATTACACTTCAAATACCAAGCCGTACTCCACTACCTGCATATACGCAGCCAACAGCGTACCGCAGACCACTACGGCATTTCCCGAACCCACCTGAGACGATGGATACGCGCCTATCAAGAAGGCGGTATCGGCGCACTCGAACATCCCCAATCCAAAACCATGCCCCAACACCGCAAAAACCCCTTCATCGCAGATAAACCCGACCAAGAAAAAACGCAGGCAGAGCTTATTGAAGAGTTGTGCTATATGCGCGCAAAGGTCGCCTAC
>NZ_KV800891.1:0-10765 GCF_001810355.1 Neisseria sp. HMSC074B07
AAGCATACCCGACATCACCCAAACCACATATCCCCAGCCAAATATCCCATCAATCGCAAATATCGACCCCGGTATCATCAGGGTTAACATTAAACAGGGTAACAAAGGCAAGATCTCTTTCTCATCATTCAATCTGATATATAAAACAATAAAAATTACATTGGCAAATGTAGGCCAACCCAACGGAAGCCACAAGAAAAATAAGCCTGTCGACCAAATTAGCAAACCCATAGCTCCATTCACGGCAGGCAAGCACAAGGATAAGATGAACAGTATCTGCGCCATCCTTCTCAATAATTTGCTCAAACTTAGGTCATATTCGAGTGGTAGTAGATTTCCCTGCATATTATTTCCTTATACGATAAATGGCACTAATCAAAGGTCGTCTGAAACCTTGTTTTAGAGTTTCAGATGACCTTTTTACCTTTGCTTCAATCAAATGTTTTTATTTCTTTGCCCTAAAGCCCAGCAGATGCTGCGTGGTGGCAAGCCATGCGCCGAAGACGCCTAGGGCGATGACGAAGCCAAACACCAGCGAAACTTCGCTGAAATAGAAGAAACGCCAGCCGATATTAAGCCCGTAGGGTTTGAAGATGGCATCTACCAACGGGCGCACGGCGGAGAGCAGCCAGCCGCACAGCCCCAAGCTGACGGCGGCGGAGAAGATACTCTGCCACATGGCTTGATAGAGGAAGGGGCGGCGGATGAACGATGCGGGCGCACCGAGCAGCTTGGTGATTTCGATTTCTTCTTTGCGGCTGAGGATTTGCAGACGGATGGTGTTATGCGCGACAAGGACGAACGCCATGCCCAGCGTCAGTGAAAGAAACCATAAAATTTTACGGATGAACTCGTTGATTTGATACAGCGTTTGCACCCATTCGGTGTCCATGGTGGCGGATTCGACCATGGGCAGCTTGACCATATCCTGATAAATCGTCTGCATTTGTGCGGGCGGCGTAGCGGGATCGGGCGTTACGATAAATGCGTCGGGCAAGGGGTTGCCGTCGAGCATGGAAACGAGGTTTTGATCGAGGTTGGATTGCAGCTCTTCCAAGCCTTCCTGCTTGCTGATGAAACGGATTTTGTTGAGGCGGGCATCACGTTCCAACAGGTTGCGGACGGTATCACTATCGGCTTTGGACGCATCGGTTTCCATATAGAGGGTGATTTGCGGCGACTCGTTGAGCTTGCCTAAAACGCTTTGCCCGCTTTGAATGCCCAAATACATGAAAAGCGGCAGAGTCATGGCGACGGCGAGCATCAGGAGGGTGAGCAGCGTGCCGACGGGTTGGCGCAGGAGCTGTTTGAGCGCAGTGCGCGCAGATTCGACGTGCAGCGAGACGTAGTGAATGATGCTCATGCGAGTCGTCCTTTCGAGAGGCGCAGGATGCGGTGGCCGTAGTCTGCCATGAGGGTTTCGTCATGGGCGGCGACGATGACGGTGGTTCCTGCTTCGTGGAAGGTTTTGAACAATTCCATGATGTCGAGCGCGTAGGCGCGGTCGAGGTTGGCGGAGGGTTCGTCGGCAATCAGGAGGCTGGGCTGGTGGACGACGGCGCGGGCGATACACAAGCGTTGCTGTTCGCCGCCTGAGAGGGTCACGGGATCGTCCAATTCGCGGCCTTTCAAGCCGACTTTTTCAATGGCGATGCGGGCGCGTTCTTCGGCTTTGCGCGGCTGATAACCGATAATCCGCAGCGGCAGGATGACGTTTTGCAGGACGTTGCGGTCATAGAGGATTTTGTGGTCTTGGAACACGATGCCGATATGCTGGCGCATGAAGCCGATTTGGTTGTCGCTCAATTCGCCCAAGTCTTGGTTGTTGAACCACACTTTGCCTTTGCTGGGCTTGGTAATACCGGAAATCAGCTTGAGGATGGTGGACTTGCCGGAGCCGGAATGGCCGGCGATAAATATCATTTCGCCTTTTTTGATTTGGAAGCTGACGTTTTTCAGGGCTTCAAAACCGCCTGGATAGGTTTTGGAAACTTGTTCGAAACGGATCATAAGGTATTCCTGGAAAGGGGTCAGGACAAACTTATCCACAGTTAATCCACAAAAGGATGCGCTATCGGAGATAGGTCGTCTGAAAAATAGGATATGTGCCGAATTATAAAGATTTCGGCGTTTTTTTGATAGTTTGCTCAGATATGGACGGCGGTAGGCAAAGCGTCGGACTGACGGCTTTACAACACAATATTACAAGTGTGATTGTCGCCACCATTTTATAGTGAATTAACTTTAAACCAGTACGGCGTTGCCTCGCCTTGGCTCAAAGAGACATTCTCTAAGGTGCTGAAGCACCAAGTGAATCGGTTTCTGTACTGTCTGTACTGTCTTGCGGTTTCACCGCCTTGTCCTGATTTAAAGTTAATCCACTATATTCAACCGTATTTATCCACAAATCTCCTAAAACAGAGAGGTCGTCTGAAAATTTTCAGACGACCTCTCGAACGCCAAAAACCGCGTATCCGACTGAATGGCAGATACGCGGTTTGAGATTTGAAGCACATATTCGGGTCTTGCTTCCTAAACGTTCAGACAATGCAAAGTGCAAGCTTAATTGATGTCCAAACGTTCCATACGGTAGCGCATGGAGCGGAAGCTGATGCCTAAAAGCTTGGCTGCCTGAGTGCGGTTGTAACGGGTTTGTTGCAACGCCTGTTCGATAATGCCACGCTCGATTTGGTCAAGGTAATCTTGAATCTGCATGGTGCGCGGGTCAAACGGCGGAAGCGGCTGGTGATCCAAAGTTTCGCCTTTTCGTGTTTCGGAATCGGCGATGTCGTCAAGGCTGAGGTTTGGATGGTCGTTTTTGGGCGTCGTCGTGTTTTGGATTTGCAAATCATCCAACTGGATAACTTGTCCGACAGTCAGGGCGACGGCGCGTTCGAGGATGTTTTCGAGTTCGCGGAAGTTGCCGGGATAGCTGTAATGCAGCAGGGCTTCTTGCGCTTTGGGGCTGAGTTTGTAGGTTTGCGTACCGTGGCGGTGTTTGTAGAGCAGGTACAGAATCAGCGCGCCCAAGTCTTCGCGCATTTCGCGCAGGGGCGGCATATACAGGGTAACGACGTTGAGGCGGTAATATAAGTCTTGACGGAATGCACCGCTGTCAACAAGGGCTTCGAGGTTTTTGTGGGTGGCGCAGATGATGCGGACATCGACGAAAGTTTCGCGGGCATCACCGATGCGGCGCACAGCTTTTTCTTGGATGGCGCGCAGGAGTTTGACTTGCATGGCTAGCGGCAAGTCGGCAACTTCGTCGAGGAACAGCGTACCGCCGTCGGCGTGTTGGAAAAAGCCGAGACGGTCTTGGTCGGCGCCGGTAAAGCTGCCTTTTTTGTAGCCGAAGAATTCGCTTTCCATCAGATTTTCAGGAATTGCGCCGCAGTTGACGGCGATAAAGGGCTTGTCGGCGCGATCGGACAATTCGTGGATGGTACGCGCCGCCTGTTCTTTACCGGTACCCGATTCGCCGGAAATATAAACGGGCACGCCGCTGCGGGCGAGGCGGCGGATCAGGTGGCGGACTTCGACCATTTGGGGCGAACTGCCGAGCAGCCTCGGCATATCTTCTTCGCCGCCCAATTCGGGCACGTCTTCGTTCGCGCGCATGGCGATTTCGCCGGTGGCAAAGCGTTCTTTCATGGAACGCAGGCTTTCGGGTACGGAGACAGAACCGCTCAAGTCGCGTTTGGGCGGTTTGGGCGGGGTTTTAGGCTTGTTGAATGCGGCAGCGACGGGTGCGGACGGTTTTTCGGTCGGCGGCTGGGCAATTTCGTCTGTACTATTGGAAACAGAAACGGCGGATTTAACCAGCGAACGCAGTTGGGAAAGGGTAATCGGCTTTTGCAGGTAGTCGAACGCACCCGCATTAAGGGCTTCGACCGCCTGGTCGGCATTACCGAAGGCGGTAATGACGGCGACAGGGGTGTCGAGCATGAGTTCGTCTATGTATTGGACGACTTCGAGACCTGAGCCGTCGGGCATCCGCATATCAGTCAAGACAAGGGAGTAGTCGTTGTTGTCGAGCTTGTCTTTGGCATCTTCTACGCCGACGGCGGTCTGCACGTGCAGTCCCATCTTCATCAGCGTCATTTCCATCAAGTCACGGATGTCGGCCTCGTCGTCGACGACCAATACTGGGTCTTGCAGCTTACTCATTGTGTTCTCTCGGTAAAATCAGTTCGAATCCGTTCATTTCGGGGTGGTAATGGAGTTGGCCCATATTGGCGTGTGCCAGTTCGCGGGCAACGTACAATCCCAATCCCGTACCTTGTTTTTCAGTGGTGTAGAACGGCTCGAAGAGATGGTTGCGAACTTCGGGCGAAATGCCTTTGCCGTTATCGGCAACGACGATGGAAATGTGCATCCTGCCGCTGGGGCGGATCAGGACGGTAATCGCGTTTTCGTCCTGACGGCTGTGCCGCCATGCGTTATTGCAGAGGTTCCACATAATTTGTTGGATGTGCATCACATCAGCGAGGACGGTAAGGTTGTTGCCGTCCATATTCATGCGCAGGCAGCCGATGGCTTCGGAATTGTTGAGCGTGAACTCTTGTTTGAAGTCGAGCCAGAATTTCATCAGGTTGATCGGCTCGCGGCTGATATTGTCGCGTTTGTTGAGCAGGGAGATGTCTTCCAACATTTTGTCGATGCGCTGGATGTTGCTGTCGATGATGCCGCAAAGCTTGGCTTTAACGGGATCGGGTTCGGCATCGTCATCACTTTCTTGCAGCAAATCGCTGGCATGACGGATGGCGGACATCGGATTGCGGATTTCGTGGGCGAGGTTCGCGGTAAGCTGTCCGAGCGAGGTGAGCTTGGTGGACATGGCCTCTGCCGCGACTTCGCGCAGCGAACGGACATACAGCATGAGCAGTTCCGTCTGTTCCTGAATCAGCGGGACGGCGCGGACGTGCATGGCGTGTTGGAAGATGTGGATATCGGTTTCAAACGGTTTGTCGGGATGATATTGCCAGCGTGTAACCAATTCGCTGAACACGACTTCCTGCTGGTCAACCACTAAACCGGGGAAATAGGTTTTTGCCTGTTTGTTGAAAAGCCAGACGCGCTGGGTACTGTCGATGACGATAACGGCTTCCTGCACGCGGTTGAGGACGAGGCGGTTCAACCCGCTGATGCGGCGGTAGGCAAGCTGATGGCGGCTGGCAGATTCGGTCGCTTGCTCCAAATAGCGGGCGGCGAACGAAGTCAGCATGGCGACGAGGTAACACGCGCCGCTGAGCAGGACCGTAGTAATCAGGGGCTGCGTATCCCAATCAAACGGATGCAGGCGGACGCTGCCGTCGAGCAGCAGATTGAAGAAGAACAGCATGGACGCGTAGCCTGCGTACAGCATGGGATAATGCCCGTAGCTGAGGAGGCAGGACGTCGCGACGAAAGGAAGGACAAGGATGCCGAAGCCCGAATCGACTCCGCCGGCGATATACACCAGTATCATCATCATCGAAATATCGACGACTGCGCTGGCATTGGGCAAATCCAAAGTCTGCCATTGCCAGTCCGGACGGGCGACGGATAACAAGATGAGGAAAGAATACAGCGCTGCCCAGCTGTAAAATTCGACGGGGGGGAATGACATGCCGATATGGGTGCCATTGCTGTAAACGCCGAAAGCATGCATGACCAACAGCGGCAGCACGATGGCAATGCGGGCAATATTGATTAAACCGGGTATCCGCTCGCTCAGGTTTCCCAGTTCCTGAAAGCCGGACTTACTCATATCCGCAACCCTTTTTGTTTATTTTTATCATTATTAGTACCTGTTTTTGAAATCGTTCTGCAATATTTCCGCAGACGGTCGTAAATATTTTTTTAATTTTGTCAGCATAACATAAAACGACCGTGTTTTCTAGGTTTTCAATGTGTTATCGTTTCCTCTGTTGCTTATTCGGAAGCTGCGGACAAGGTTTTCAGACGACCTGAGATGTCCAAAACCTTCCCTTTTTTGCCGCGTTTGCCCTCGATATCGCAAATGCGCAATTTTTCCTGATGCGCCGCACCGCGCTTGCCGACGGTTTCAACGATGAATTCCGCAGCCGTGGTTACGAGAACGTGTTCCAGCGATGCGCCTTCGGTCAGCGACATCAACTGCAAACCACGGCCTTTAGGCATGACTTTGAGTTCGCCGATCGAGAACGCCAAGAGGCGGTGGTCGCTGCTGGCCAGTACGACTTTGCAGTCGGGGTTGATGAGCGAGGAGGCATAAACCGCAATCGGCGGCAGGACGGTTTCGCCTCTGTCCACAGTCATCACCACTTTGCCCGCTTTCACGCGTCCGACCATATCGCCCAGTTTGGCGATGAAGCCGTAGCCGCCGCTGCCTGAAAGTAGGTAATGCTGTTCGGGCTGTCCGGTGAGCATGGCGACGGGTTTCGCGCCGTTTTGCAGCTCGATTAACGATGAAACGGGCACACCGTCGCCGCGCCCGCCGGGGATTTCGGCGGCATCGAGGGTGTAGGTTCTGCCCAATGAATCGAGGATGACGACGGGTAAAACAGTGCGGCCTTCAAGGGTTTGTTTGAGGCGGTCGCCTTCTTTGAATGCGGTTTGGCTCAAATCAAGGTTGTGTCCGGCCCGGCTGCGTATCCACCCTTTTTCCGACAGAATCAGCGTGATGGGTTCATCGGCGGTGGTTTGCGTCAGCACGGCGCGCCCGGCTTCTTCCACCAGCGTGCGGCGCGGGTCGCCGAACTGCTTCATGTCCGCCTGCATCTCTTTGATAATCAGCTTGCGTTTTTCGTTTTCGTCGCCCAAAAGGATATTCAGACGACCTTGTTCTTCACGCAACTCGTTCAATTCTTTTTCGAGTTTGAAACCTTCCAAACGCGCCAGCTGACGCAGGCGGATTTCCAAAATGTCTTCGGCTTGGATTTCGGTCAGCCCGAACGCCGCCATCAGATCGGTTTTCGGGTCGTCTGATTCGCGGATGACTTTAATCACTTCATCAATGTGCAGAAAGACTTTCAGACGACCTTCAAGGATGTGCAACCGTTTTTCCACTTGGTTCAAACGGAATTTCAGACGGCGTGTTACGGTAACGACGCGGAAATCCAGCCATTCCTGCAAAATCGTTTTCAGGTTTTTCTGCGCAGGGCGGTTGTCCAGCCCCATCATCACCAAGTTCATGGACACATTGCCTTCCAGCGAAGTCTGCGCCATCAGCGTGTTGATGAAGGTATCGGTATCGATGCGGCTGGATTTCGGCTCGAACACAAGGCGCACGGGATGTTCGCCGTCGGACTCGTCGCGTACGCGGTCGATTAAATCCAGCATCAGCTTTTTGGTGTTGAGCTGGTCTTGGTTGAGCTGCTTTTTGCCTGCTTTCGGTTTCGGGTTAGTTTGTTCTTCGATTTCAGCAAGGATTTTGGCGGAATTAGCGTTCGGCGGCAGCTCAGTCACAATCACGCGCCATTGTCCGCGCGCCAGCTTCTCGATTTCGTAACGTGCACGCACGCGCACGCTGCCCTTGCCGGTTTCGTAAATCCGACGCAATTCGTCCGCCGGCGTGATGATTTGACCGCCGCCGGCAAAATCAGGCGCGGGGATGTACTGCATCAGGTCGGCGGTTTCCAACGTCGGCTTTTTCAACAGCGCAATCGCCGCCTGCGTAACTTCGTTCAGATTATGCGACGGGATTTCGGTCGCCATGCCCACCGCGATGCCCGACGCGCCGTTGAGCAACACCATGGGCAAGCGGGCGGGCAGGTGCAGCGGTTCGTCAAACGCGCCGTCGTAGTTCGGCACAAAATCCACCGTCCCCTGATTGATTTCGGACAACAGCAATTCCGCAATCGGCGTTAGCCGCGCTTCGGTGTAACGCATCGCCGCCGCCCCGTCGCCGTCGCGCGAACCGAAGTTGCCGATGCCGTCGATTAAGGGATAGCGCAAGGTAAAATCCTGCGCCATCCGTACCATCGCTTCATAGGCAGAACTGTCGCCGTGCGGGTGGTATTTACCTAAAATCTCGCCGACCACGCGCGCCGATTTCACCGGCTTCGCTCCCGCCGTCAAACCCATATCGCGCATGGCAAACAAAATGCGCCGCTGCACGGGCTTCTGGCCGTCTGAAACTTCAGGCAGCGCGCGGCCTTTGACCACGCTCATAGCGTATTCGAGATAGGCGCGTTCGGCGTATTGACCTAAGAGCAGGTAGTCTTCGCCGACAGGGGATGGGACGGAAACGTGTTCGTTCATAAGGAAGCTGGAATGAAAGATAAAGGAAGGTATTGTAAAGGATAGCGAATGAAAATAAAAATGTCGGGGCATGGTTTCGCCGCGTATCTTTTTATAGTGGATTAAATTCAAATCAGGACAAGGCGACGAAGCCGCAGACAGTACAGACAGTACAGAACCGATTCACTTTGGTGCTTCAGCACCTTAGAGGAATCGTTCTCTTTGAACTAAGGCGAGGTAACGCCGTCGGTTTAAAGTTAAGCCACTATATTTTTGAATGGAATTGCTGACAATCTAAATGGATTTGAGGTCGTCTGAAATGTTTTCAGACGACCTCTATAAACATCATGCTACATTTCAAAAGCGGACATCAAGTCTTTTCACGTTCGTCCAGCAGCAAAAACACCATCAGCGACAGCAGCATCAAAACCGTCGTCAACACCATTGCCCGTGCATAATTGTCCTCCCCTGCCCTGCCCAGATACGAATAAATCAAAGTGGTCAGCGTCTGCCATTCGGGGCGCGACAAAAACAGCGTGGCGGCAAATTCGCCGATACAGGTTGCCGCCGCCAAAGTCAGACCGCGTCGCAAAGCAGGTTTCAATAAAGGGGCTGTCACATACAAGGTCGTCTGAAAAGCATTTGCCCCCATACCGCGCGCAGCCGACACATAATCTTCAGGCAAATCGTCCCAAGCCGCCAGCACATCTTTTGCCACAAACGGATACGCCAGCAGCGCATAAGTGACAACCAACAAAGGCAGCGATGCCGTCCATTGCGGATAAAGCAGCAATATACCGGCGGCAATGCAGACAGGCGAAACCATAAACGGCAAGAACACCAAACTGCGCACCCACGCCACCCGTCGCGCAACCGCCGCATACATCACCCCCAGCACAACCGCCGTCAAAACCGCCATCCCCGAAAACCGCAGCGTATTCCATCCCGCAGCCAAAGTTTCCCGTTCCAGCAATACGCCCCAAGACCCGCCTGCCGATGCCGCCAAAAAAACCACCGCCACCAAAGGCAGCAGGCAACACAGCAGCAACACCATTAAAGAAAAACCCAGCAAAACACGTTCGCCCAAAGATTGCGGACGATGCGGCAGCAAAGCACGAACCGCCTTATCAGAAGCCGTTTGCCGGCTCAAATACGCATACAGCAGCCCCGCCAATGCCGTCACCCCCAACACCATCCACACCAAAACCGACGCCTGAGCCATATCCAGCTCATACATCACCAACTGATAAATCTCCACCTCAACCGTCGTATAACGGCTGCCACCCAGCAACAAAGCCAGTCCGAAACCCGAAAAACAATACAAAAATACCAAACAAGCCCCGCCCGCCAACCAAGGGCGCAACACCGGCCATTCCACAAAACAAAACCGCTGCCAAGCCCCCGCACCCAGCGTCTGCGCCGACTGCAGTCTCGCCTGCGGCACCTGCAAAAATCCCTGATACGCCGCGCGTACCAACACAGGCAAGTTGAAAAACACATTGCCGTAAAGCAACAAATACGGCGTATCCTGCCAGCCCGCCCACAACACACCGTTTGCCCCGAACAAAGCCAACACACCCACCCCGACCACCAAAGTCGGCATCACAAACGGCAGCATCAAAAGTCGCAAAATCATCTCACGCCCGCGAAACGACAACCTTGCCAACGACCACCCCACCGGAATACCAAGCAGCAAAACCAGCACACAAGTGACCGCCGCCTGAACCACCGTCCAAACCAAGCGATGCTGCATATAATCGTCAGCCAACACCAACGACCAAGCCGACCCGTCATAAGCCGCCATCGCCACCAATGGCGCAACCACCATCACCACCAAGAAACCCAAAGGCAACAGCGCAAGCAAAACAGTAGCAGGAAACGAGCGAAACAGAGTTTTCATAGAACGGATAGACAGGGTTTAAAACAGATATTGTAACGGATACGAAGCAAAGGTCGTCTGAAAAGGGATTTGAACTTTTCAGACGACCTTGATAAATGTTGGGTTTTCGGCTCAATCTATACTTGTTAATAGATTATTTATGGCTTGTTACCTTACCACATTGCCTTTCTACGCAAAGGCTCGTTATGGTCTCCTTTGACAAGCTCCCAAATGGTCAGGCCCATTTGGGGTCCGAGAAGTGCTTTTTGTGTCCGTACTCCTTCTCCTTCAGGGAAAATTTCGCCTTTATTGAAATGGCGGGTCTCACCGTCAAAGCTGGTGATTTTCCACATACCTGAAATTGGAACTGGCTCTTCCTCGACGCCGATGATTTCCTGCGGCGCTTGGGTGTAGATCCGCTTGCCGTCCTTTTCTTCCACTTCCCAGCCGTCCCATCTTCTCGACCAATAATACATCTGTTCGCGGGTAATGCCGCCCATGTTTTCACGCGGATATTTTTCGCGTATCGGTTCTAAAGCTCGGTTTAGCGCAATGTAGTCCAAGGGTAAATCTTCGCGGATATCCCCTGTTTCGGGCAAGCTGCCGATTTTAAAAACCTTGATACCGGCAAAGTCGCGCAGAGTAATATCGGGATGATTTGCCAAAACAGGCTCTATCCTGCCT
>NZ_KV800891.1:10865-14473 GCF_001810355.1 Neisseria sp. HMSC074B07
TGCCTGCCGGTAGCTGTCCGTAAAGTTCCCTGCCAACCAATGTATACCAACTGATACTGCGTATGTTGTATCTATAAAACGTTGACAAATAATCGGTAGTAACCGGAATTAGACCGAAATTCTCGCGGCAAACCCCGTATTCGTATGGCGCACCATCGTAATAGTTATGCGGTGGAATTGCTGCCAGTCCGATATAACCGTGGAAAACATCCAGCTTCTCTGCAATCTTGTCGACAAATTCATCTAATTTTGCCAAATCTTTGGGGGAAGACAAAATTTCCAGTGGCAGATTAAAAAGCAGAGTGCCTAACGGCATATGCGGCTCATTTGCCAAACCTGCGGCAATAGAGGTAATGTCGAAATAATAGGATGCGCTGGTATCTGCATGCTCGCTTTGCATTCCCCACATCACCTCTGGCGGATTTTCCTTCCGATTGTCCAACCACCGGTAGATTGTATCCCGTTCTTTCAGATATGATTTTTCGGTCAGTTTGACTTTTTTAATATCCCTATGGCCTCTTTCGTGCCTAGCTATTGTCAGCTTGTCTTTCGACCATTCGTAATAGAAATCCATCAAACCGGTTAAGGCATCGGCGACATTATCACGGGTATTGAAATAGACCACGCCGCGTATGCCCAGTTGCAACAGGGTAAAGCCATGTTCGTTGTAGCGTTTGGTACGGTCGGCGGTGTAGCGGATGGCGGCGAGTTGCTTTTTGGTATCATCCATAGATTATCCTTTCTTAATTAAAATGAAGATTTGTGTCCGGCAGCGCAGCTGTTGCGGGCTTCTTCTTTGCTGGTAATGATTTCTCCATTGCAACCTAATACGGTTACGTGAGGGCTGGCATCAGCCTCCTCTTTGCTTGCCTCGCTGATATATTCAACAGTACAATCAATTACAGAATTTAAAAACAAAGGTCGTCTGAAATTTTTAGACGACCTTTGTTTTCACACGCCCTCAACATCAATCCGATAACGTGCAACCTTAAGTATTATTCCTACTTTAAAATTTGGGTTCTTTCTGTAAATAAGGTAGTAAATCGGGATCCTGATAGCCCTCATCAATTTTATACCCCTTGCTAACCAACATGGCCTCCTCTTTTTTGCGTTTTGCCAGTTCAATATTTCGGTAGCGTTGCCAGTATTCCGGCAGGCGGGAGCTGATTTTATCCATTTCTTCTTGAAGTTTATCGATGCCATAACCGTCAGGGATAAATGTGTTATATATGTCATTTCGGGTGCTGTAGCGCGCGGTTTTAAACTCAATCCGCATCATATACTGCCCCCATTCTTTAAAACTTAATGTTTTATTGATGTCATCTAAATCTTCTTGGTCGTTGACGGTTGAGTCAAATGAAAGACTCATTTCAACACCGTCCAAATAAAAGTTCACGATAAAGCCTCCTTGTCTTATCACGCTATACCATGTATTGAAATCGGGAACTACACCGGGATCGGTAATATCGCCCAAGCCAAAATTTTCTTCACCTTGGAAATATCTGATGGCATCTTTACCTGTCAGCCGAGGACTGGATAAATAAATATAGCGTTGCCAACCACTGTCCTGGATCCGCTTCATCAGCTTAACCCATAAATCATAGGCTTCACGATGGCGGATAAGTTCGCTGGCACTGATGCCGCTGTTTAAAACAATATCATTTACTCCCTCTCCCTCAGGTTCGGAACGTACCGATCCCATGGCGGTAAAGGTATGCGGGATAGTCAGGTCATGGCCGCTGTGGCGGATGGTGACGGCTCCCAATTGTTTTGACGGCCAATTCAAATCTAAAAAGCCGACCAGTTCTCCTGCGGTATGGTGATCCGCAATCGCACCTGCCTGTTTGAAGCTTTCCGGCCCTTTTTTGCCCAATTGTAAAGTTACTTCCTGCGGCATGATTTTCTCCTTGTTGTCTAAAGCATGAACTGTTAATGAGATCAGAGCGAGCAAAAGAGTAGCGAGCAAAGCTGCTACAGCCCGCTCACTGATTGCCTTGTGGATCGTTCCAAGATTCATCGGTTTCTCCTTTTTTGGTGCTGCCTATCCAGCCTGCTATGGTTTGCAGGTGTCCTTCAATATATTCCCTACTTTTCGGATCACTCATTAAATTATGATACTTATCCGCTACGTCTAAAATCCATTTCATCCTACTATCATATTTCTCTGCCTTCATATTGTCTGGTGCATAGGAGAATGGGTCTTCCTTCAACCTGTATTTGACCCTTTCCGCCTGCGGCAGCGGCATACCGTGCCGGTTGAAAGATTCAACCGCATGATTACCACCGGATTCTTTCAACCTTTGAAGATAGACGGCATACGGTTCTTCTTCATAGCTGCTGTGGAAGCGGATAAAAGTCTTGGGATTCTTTGCCCACCGTTGCATTTCTGCACCTAAACGCATCCATGGATGATCCCAGCATATGCTTTGGAGGATATTCTTCTGTTCTTGTACTGCAATCAGTTTAAGGTGTTTGATTTGAAATTCTAAAGCTTTTTTACTGTATGGTTTTAAGTTTTCTATGAGTGGTAATTTTTTAAAAGCCTCCTGTATTTCATAGGTCAATTTAAAACCCTTTACACCAGGCAGAGCTGTGGATGCCCAAGGCAAAGCATTGAGGGCTTTTTTTACTGGAGCAACATAATTACTTGCATTACGACTAGCTTTACATTGTTCAAAAGAGCCTGGACTCAGTGCCCAAGCCCAATGCCATGGTGCAACATCCATAAATAGCCATAAATTTCCTTTGGCGAAAATATGAGCGGATTTCGCTGCATCACGATATTTTTCAGCCCATTTCGGTACATACCGAACTTTGGCAGCCCAAAGACCTGTTGTTGTAACCCAAGAGTTAAATGTGGCTGCTACCGTTTTTGAGGCAAATGCACCTAACCCCATCCAATAAAAACGCCCTTTTAAATTAGGGTTGCCTCCTAACTCTTTCTCCATTTCTAGATAAATCCGTGCATAAATTGCCGCAATTCTTCGTGCACGTTGCTCATACCATACTTCAAGACGGTATTGATTATTTCCAGTTTTATTGGAAAGTTTAATGTAACTCGTCTGTTGTAATAAAGACCAAAAAGTATCACAGGTGCACTTTTCGGAATGACAACTTTTTGGGGTTTGATTGGTTTGTGAGGTACTAAATGTTAAATTAGTCGCCATTTTCATGCATCTCCAAATGGTGGGGCAGAATCAAAATCAGCCCATTGTAATTCAGTTTTTAATTCCTGCTGTTTTTCTGCATGTATTCTATGACTAAGACCTTTAGTAGTCGTAATGCCGGTAATTACCTCATCTTTATTATGGATAATATACGCAATAGAATGCATAGGTTTGCCATCAGGAAATAAAAATTGAAACTGCTCATCATATTTTTCAACCGCAGGCATACCTTTCATATTTACTCCTGCACTATTTGGTCCCGTCACCTCCATCGGCGCCTTCACCCTTACCAACTTCGGACTCCCAATCTCCACCTCCCCGTTCGCCAGTTTGATATACGCCCCTTTACAGGTAATCAGAATCTCTTCCTTCGCCGCGATGGTGATTTTCCCTGCGCTGCTGGTTAATACCGCATCCTTCAGCGCATTCAACTGCAACTCG
>NZ_KV800892.1:0-215 GCF_001810355.1 Neisseria sp. HMSC074B07
TGGGGAAATATTGTCGGATGAGTCCGTTGGTGTTTTCATTCAGCCCTTTCTCCCACGAATGGTAAGGGTGGCAAAAATAGGTTTCCGCCTTTAATGCTTTGGGTATTTTGGTGTGTTGGTAGAACTCTTTGCCGTTATCCATGATGATGGTGTGGACTCTGGCTTTATGTACCTTTATAGTGGATTAAATTTAAATTAGGACAAGGCGACGAAGC
>NZ_KV800893.1:0-222 GCF_001810355.1 Neisseria sp. HMSC074B07
AACCGCCCGCCGCCACCCGCATCCGACCAAGGCAAACAACCGTTGCGTAGCTCAGGGAGCGGCCGGGCAACCCATCGACACAACCGGACAGTTGCCAGACAACACAACCGAATGCAAGGCAGGTTTATGATGAGTACCCAATACAACTGTGCAGGCATCGACATCGCCAAACGAAACTTCGTCATCGCCGTTTCGTCTTTGTCTAAAACCAAAACCAAAACC
>NZ_KV800894.1:0-359 GCF_001810355.1 Neisseria sp. HMSC074B07
GGTGAGGTGGTAGGATTGGCGGGCAGTCATGGCGTTAAATTTAAAGATGACAATAGGGTTTACATAATAACTTAAACGGCATCAACGGTAAAGCAAATGGGATAAACGGTAGAAAGATCGTCTGAAAAGGAATTTAAGCTTTTCAGACGACTTATTTTGGGGCAGCCCGTTTACACATATATTCTGTACACGTTGCAGAAATGGATAAAGACATACTAATAACTTTCTACATAAATATAGCAACCCAACCATTTTTTTAATGAGATGAAATATAGATCATTCAATTCATGTGAAAAGGGCGTGCCATATTTACCGACTATGACACTATAGTCAACTAAAAACAAAATAGTACAATACTC
>NZ_KV800895.1:0-336 GCF_001810355.1 Neisseria sp. HMSC074B07
TCAACATCTGTACAGCCTGAAAACCCAATCGTCTAATCAGAAAGGAAAACCAATGACTGAAAAACAAATGCACATTCTTTCCGTCACCGCCACCCTGGCCGGCGTCGGTATGTACGTTTCTTATATCCCGCAAATCCAAAACAACCTTGCCGGCAACCCCGGCTCGCCGTTGCAACCCCTCGTCGCCGCCATCAACTGCACATTATGGTTTGCCTACGGCTTTTTGAAAGAAAAACGCGACTACCCCATCATACTGGCAAACGCCCCAGGCATTATTTTGGGTTTGATTACATTTATCACTAGTTTTTAAGGAAGTTTTCAGACGGCCTGTGCAAA
>NZ_KV800896.1:0-460 GCF_001810355.1 Neisseria sp. HMSC074B07
AATATCTTGCATGATTTGTCCGTATTGGCGAAATGCTGCGCCTTGTCTTCGCAGGTGCTTTCGGTCGTTTCACACGATACCGTGACAAAGCTTTCGTTGATTTTCAATACCTTGGGATTTTGATCCGACCGCGCTACTGCCTTCAGGGTAAACCGCCCGTCCGGCGTGCCTTTGGCGTCGCCTTGCACCTTGATGCAAAAATCGCCGATTTCCTTAATCGGCAAATCCGGCCATTGGGTGGAACTTTGTTTGAAACTTCCGTTTTTTTGATAAAAACGCTCCAGAAATTGGGCGTTTTCCAGCATGGCGGTCCGCACTTCCTGCAGCTTGGTATTTTCAACATATTTTTGGTAAGACGGGTAGGCAATCGACGTTAAAATCCCCACCGTCATGATGGTAAAAACCAGTTGAGACAAAGAAAATCCCCGCTGAATTTCCTTCATTCCGCCCCCTTTCGAAA
>NZ_KV800897.1:0-7167 GCF_001810355.1 Neisseria sp. HMSC074B07
ATCAGCAATCGAATCGCGTGAATACGCAATATTTGCCCGTCAACCAAAACATTTTACATTTGAAGTGGAACGTGGAACAGGGATTTATCCGGGCAAAGGTGAAGCGCCGAATCAAACTCGGCGTTACCGTAAAACACGACATATCAGTTTGATTTCTGTATCTAAATATAACTGAAGAGTAAGGTATTGGGCAGAAAGCTCACAAAGCCGGCTACGGAATAGAAAGGCTTTGGTATGTTTCAACCGGCTAAAAGCTCTGACAGACCATCGTCCAGACGGCTATGGATTTGAACAACCGCCGCCTTGCCATTCTTAGCTATCGATTCCGTTACACCAGACAGGTCGTCTGAAAACCGGATTTCCGTTTTCAGACGACCTTTTTGATGCTTACCTGCCTTAACCGTTTATTTGTGCGCCTAGAGTATTGAATCTATGCCTTCCGCCCTTATAAATAGCAAATACGGCATAATGATTAACATGATAAAGACGGAAGAACGATATGGCAGAAAAAACCTATTACGAAATTCTCGGCGTGGACAAAGCCGCCGACGCCGACACCATTAAAAAGGCCTACCGCAAACTGGTACGCAAATACCATCCCGACGTCAGCAAAGAACCTGACGCCGCCGAGCGCACCGCCGAAATCAACACCGCCTACGAAACCTTATCCGACCGTGAAAAGCGTGCCGAATACGACGAATTGCTGGCCAACCCCTACGGCCGCAGCGCAGGCGGCAATCCGTTCGGCGGCACGCAATCCGGCGGCTTTCACTACGAATACCGCGGCGGCGAACCTTTCGGTGCGGGCGATTTCAATTTTGAAGATTTGTTTGCCGGCTTCGGCCGCAGTCAGAGACAGGCGCACGCAAGGCCGGACGGTCCGATTAAAGGCGAAGACCAGCACGCCGAACTGAGTATCGATATTTACGCCGCTTATGTCGGCGCGGAGCGCTCATTAAGCCTGAACGTGCCGACCGTGGACGAATACGGCCGCGTCGGTTATCAGACCAAAACCTTAAATGTCAAAATTCCCAAAGGCATTACCGAAGGCCAGCAAATCCGTTTGGCGGGACAGGGCCTGCCCGGTCACAACGGCGGCGCAAACGGCGATTTGTATCTGAAAATCAAGTTCCACGACAAACCCGATTTATACGTTAAAAACAAAAAAGACGTATACCAGACCATAGACGTCAAGCCTTGGGAAGCCGTATTGGGCGGCAAAATCATCGTTCCCACCGCAGCGGGACGTTTGCAGGTCAACCTGCCCGCCAACAGCCAAAACGGTAAAAGCATACGCCTGAAAGGCAAAGGCATTCCGGCCAAAGAAGCGGGCGATTTGTACCTCAACATCCGCATCAGCGTTCCCAAGGCCGAAAGCGAAGCCGACCGCGCCGCATGGGCGCAGCTTGCCGCCCACTTTGACGGCAAAAGCGCATCAAATTGAAAGGACAAACCATGACGCAACACACCGACATTACCCTGACTTTCGAAGAAATCCTCGCTGCCAGCCGCTGCCGCCGCGATTGGCTGCTGGAGCTGATAGAGGAAGAAATCATCAGCGTAAACGGCAGGCCGGAACAAACTTTGTACAGCGGTTTCCAACTCGCCCGCATCCGCCGCGCCCAGCGCCTGAGCCGCGACTTTGATGCCGGAATTCCCGCACTCGGCCTGATTATGCGCCTGCTGGACGAAGTGGAAGAATTGCGCAAGGCGCAGCAGCCCTTATCCCTGCTGGATGAAGGCAAATAGCGGTCAACAAAAGAAGGCCGTCTGAAAAACAGTTTTCAGACGACCTTTTTTCAATACGGGAAACGAAAATGGCTGAGAATACCGCCGATGATTTGAACCTTGCCGCCGCTCAAGCGGCCGGGCATTTGCTGGAGCGTTGCGTACCGGAGCATGCTGCGGTGCTGACGCCGTATGTGTTGCGGCTGTTTGCGGCTTTGCAGAACGGGCATTCGTTTGTTTGGCTGGATGAGGGCGAGGCGGAGGAATTGGCGGGATTGGCGCCGTCAGTCGGGCAGGGCGCGTCGCCGTTGGTGTTGCAGGGCAGAAAGCTGTTTTTGGGGCGGATGTGGCAACTCGAGCATGATTTGGCGGCTGAAATCAAGCGTTTGGCAGAAGCGGAAGTCGAGCCTGTGGATTGGATGAGCGCGTCGCAAAACTTGTCTTGCTGGTTTGCCGATAAGGGCAGCGAAGGCCAGCGGGATGCGGCGGGGCTTGCCCTGCTTCAAGCGTTTATGCTGATTACGGGCGGGCCGGGTACGGGCAAGACGACGACGGTGGCAAAACTTTTGGGGCTGATTTGCACCAACTCTGCCACGCGCCTGCCGCATATTGCGCTTGCCGCGCCGACGGGCAAGGCGGCGGCGCATATGGCGCGCGCGCTGCATCGGGCGGTGGACGGTTTCGAGATGCCGGAGGCGGTACGCAATCATTTGTCCGCGCTGGAAGGGCAGACGGTCCACCGCCTTTTGAAACTGCGCCCGCCGCAAATGCTGCCTGCGTTTGACGGCAACCGCCCGCTGCCTTTGGATGTATTGGTGGTGGATGAGGCTTCGATGTTGGATGTTTCCCTGCTGCTTCACTTGCTGCGTGCGATTCCGTCGGGCTGCCGCGTGATTTTTTTGGGCGACGAGTTCCAACTGCCTTCGGTCGGCGTCGGCGCGGTATTGGCGGCGTTGTCGAGACGGACGGTTTTGAATAAAGAGACGGCGGAGCAACTGAGTATTTATCTGCCGGAACACGGTTTCCCCGTGGAGGAAAATCCGCCGGCTTTGTCGCAAAACGTCGCGCAACTGACGGTCAGCCACCGTTTCGGCGCAAATAGCGGCATCGGCTGTCTGGCTAGGGCGGTCGTATCGGGCAAGGGCGGGGAAGGTTGGGCGCAGTTTGCCTTGTTCCCCGACGAGCTGGAAATCCGCGAGGGTCGTCTGAAACAGCAGGCGGAACTGCTTTACCGCAAACACGAAAAATATTGGCAGGCAGTCGATAAAAACGATGTGACACTGGCGTTCGGACACGCGGCGGATGTGGTCGTTTTGGCGGCATGGAGGCAGGACGCGGAGGCGTTTAACGAAGAGTATTGCCGCTATCTGCAACGCAAACATCGGGCGGGCGCGGATACGCCGTGGTTCGCGGGACAAATCATCATGATTGCGCGCAACGACTATACGCTGGAAGTGTTCAACGGCGACATCGGGCTGATTATGCCCGACGCGGAGTCGGCGAACGGCTTGGCGGCGTATTTTCCGAATGCGGACGGTTTCAAAAAAATCGCCATCAGCCGCCTGCCGCAGTTTGATTCCGCGTTCGCCATGACTGTGCATAAAAGCCAGGGTTCGGAATATCGGGAAGTCTGGCTGCTGCCGCCGTCGGGGAAAATAGAGCAGGGCGGGGATGACGCGCTGTCGGGCTTAAACAATGCGCTGCTTTACACCGCCATCACCCGCGCACGGGAACGCTTCGTCTTTTGGGGAAATGAAGAGCAATGGCGGATGGCGGTGGAAACCCGCAAAACCCGCCGCACGGCATTGGGCGACATCTTGGACGCGATGTTCGTGCCGAAAGCTTGAATCAAACCCTAAAGGTCGTCTGAAAACGGAACGGATGCTGCCGGAAGTTTTCAGACGACCTTTCTCTATTGATATGCGTCAAAATCAGTTTGGAAATAAGCATAATACTCTAAATCTTCTTGACGGTTTGTGCCGTCTTTCATAGGATTACAGCCGTTCGATTACAAAAATTAGTAAATTTCTAACAAATATTGATTAGGAATTTTTGTTAAAAATACCTTTTACCCTTCAATCGGAGATTGGCATGAACATCCAAAAAAACTTTGCCGTTGTATGCGCTGCCTTGGCGGCATTACCCACCGCATTTGCAGAAACCGCTAGCGTAGAGCGCGATGCCGCCGCATTGGCAACGACGAGCGATTACGTCAATTCGGGCAGCGTCATCCGCAAAGACGAAGACAAAATCAGCATTTTCAACGATTTGCTGACCGTAAACGGCACATTCCGCGTCCGCGCCGACACCAAAGACATCAATGCCAACAACAGCAGCACCAATCCCACGCCCGACGCCTCCAATACCAATTTCAACGCCGAATTCTGGTTGCGCGCCAAGCTTTATAAAGACTGGAAACTGGTTACCCAAATCGAACCCAACATCGACTTGAAAACCGGCAAATTCAACGGCGACCATGATGTTCCCGTGAACAAACTGTATGCCGAAGGCTCGATTACCGAAGGCATCAAAGCCCGCGTCGGTAAATTCGGCGCATTCTCCTCCTACGGACGCGTCTGGGATACCGAAGTAACCGGCGGCGAAATCTTCTTTGACAACAAAACCCTACCCACCAAAATTTACGCTGGCCGCCGCACCGGCAGCCTCAACGACAACGTATGGGGCATAGGCGGCCGCCGCAAACACTTCGCCGCCATTCAAAGCAGCCTGCCGATTAACGAAAACATCAACGTCGGCGCAACCGTCAGCTACATGAAAGACATAGACGTGCGCGGTGCGAAGAAAAACGCCGTCTTCGGCGAAATCGGCGCAGATGTCAAATTCAACGACGATTGGCGTTGGATGGCGGCAGTCAGCAAGTCCAACATCAAAGCCTATAACGATGCAGGACAAAAAATCAAAAACGACGGCGTGTTCACCGAAGTCCGCTACAAACTCGCCGACTGGAAAGTCCGCAATTCCTACGACGTCTTCCTGAACTACCGCCGCGTCGGCGCACTCTCGGGCGTATCTTCCGTACAAGACTACAGTAAAAACGTACAAGGCGTACAAGTCGGCGCGACCTACGTTCCTTGGAAAAACTGGAAAGTGTCAGGCTTTTACTTGGCGGGCAAACAAGTTACCCCGACTGCCGGCTCAAGCAGACAAGACGTCAACGTCTTGCGCGGTCAGGTGGAATACAAATTCTAAGCCGTTTGGATAAAGCAAAGGTCGTCTGAAAACAGGTTTTCAGACGACCTTTGCTTTTCTCCTCCATCAAATCGAATATTCAATCAACTCGTTCTGCGAAAACACATAAACCTGTTTCGGCACTAATGCCAATTCCCGCCCTGCGGTCAAATCCAGCCGAGAAGCGTCGCTGCCTGCGAGCGTGATATGTACGTCTTGTTTGCCGTGTTTCACCAAAACGTGCGTCAGTGCGCCGACGGCGTGGATTTTTTCGATTTCGGCGCGGATCATCGGGGTTTCGTGTTCGGCGGCGAGCTGCCATTCGTGCGGGCGGATGTAGCCGGTGGCGGTTTGTTCCTGCCATTTGTATTGCGTGTCCAATTTCCACGCGAAGCCGTTGTAGTGCCAGATGCCTTTTTCGATTCTGCCTTCAAATGCGTCGGTTTCGCCGAGAAATTCGGTAACGAAGGCGTTTTCGGGTTTGCGGTAAATGGCTTCGGCGCTGCCGGTTTGTTCGATTTTGCCGTGGTTCATGACGACGATTTCGTCGGAAACTTCAAGGGCTTCTTCTTGGTCGTGTGTAACCAGAATGCTGGTTACGCCTAGGTTGTGATGGATGTCGCGCAGCCAGGTGCGTAATTCTTTGCGCACTTTGGCATCCAGTGCGCCGAAGGGTTCATCTAAAAGCAGGAGTTTGGGTTCGACGGCGAGGGCGCGGGCGAGGGCGATGCGTTGGCGTTGGCCGCCGGAGAGCTGGTGCGGATAGGATTTGGCGAGGTGGGAGAGCTGCACGAGTTTGAGCAATTCTTCGACTTTGGTGCGGATTTGTTCTTTGGGCGGGCGTTCGGACTTGGGCAATACGGTCAAACCGAAGGCGACGTTGTCAAACACGTTCATGTGGCGGAAGAGGGCGTAGTGTTGGAACACGAAACCGACTTTGCGCTCACGCACATGCTTGGCGGTTACGTCTTGCCCGTCAAAGAGGATGTTGCCGCCGTCGGCGTTTTCCAGTCCGGCGATGATGCGCAGGAGCGTGGTTTTGCCGCAGCCGGAAGGGCCGAGCAGGGAAACGAGTTTGCCGGTGGGTACGTTGAGGTTGATGTTTTTCAGCGCGTGGAACGCTCCGAAGTGTTTGTTTAGGTTTTGGATGGTGATGCTCATGCTGCGTTCCTTTCGGCGGCGGCGAGTTTTTTGTCTTGTAATTTTGTGATGATGTTTTGCACCGCCAGCGTCGCCAGTGCTAAAAGTGCCAATACGCCGGAGAGGGCGAATGCGCCGGTGAAGTTGTATTCGTTGTAGAAGATTTCGACCAAAAGCGGGATGGTGTTGGTTTCGCCGCGTATGTGTCCCGATACTACGCTGACTGCGCCGAACTCGCCCATCGCGCGGGCGTTGGTGAGGATGATGCCGTAGAGCAGCGCCCATTTGATGTTGGGCAGGGTAACGCGCCAGAACATCTGCCAGCCGCTTGCGCCGAGAATCAGCGCGGCCTGTTCTTCGCTGTCGCCCTGCGCCTGCATCAGCGGGATGATTTCGCGCGCGACAAAGGGGAAGGTAACGAACAGTGTCGCCAGAATAATGCCGGGTATGGCGAAGATAATCTGTATGCCTTGCGCTTCGAGCCAGCCGCCCAATGCCGTGTGCGCGCCGAACAATAAGACGAACATCAAACCGGCCACCACGGGCGATACGGAAAACGGCAAATCGAGCAGGGTGGTCAGCAACTGCTTGCCGCGGAAGTCGAAACGGGTCAGCAGCCACGCCATCGCCACGCCCAAGACGGCATTGACGGGAACGACCACCGCAGCAGTAATCAGGGTGAGCTTGATTGCTGCCCATGCTTCGGGGTCGGTAATAGATTGCAGGTACAAATCCCAACCGCCTTTCAGCGCCTCGTAAAACACGGCGATGAGCGGTACGACCAGCATCAGCAGCAGGAACCCCAGCGCGACAGCGGTCAGCAGCACGCGCAGCCAGCGCGGTTCGGTCAGGTTGGGATTGGCGGAATAGGGTTTCATGGCGGTGGTGTTCTCTGGTTTGTTGTTTAAGGTGTTTGGAGGTCGTCTGAAAACCGTTTTTTGTGAGGCGGATTTGTTTTCAGACGACCTTTTATCTTTTATGGATTAAAAGGGGAACAAAAAACGTCTAGCTTTCGTCATTCCCGCGCAGGCGGGAATCCACCGCACGGCAACAGGGATTTCAAACGACTTTTCACGGTAGCAACTGTATTTTTCACCCCGTCGGGCAAAA
>NZ_KV800898.1:0-9446 GCF_001810355.1 Neisseria sp. HMSC074B07
GATTTGGGGGCCAGTTCAGCTTTCAGACGACCTTTTACTGTTTTCAAATCCGAATCAGTCAAACAGTTCACCCACTTTGTCCCAGAACGATTTTTTGCGCGGGGTTTGGCTGCGGTCGAGACCGGTGGAGATTTTCTCGAACTCTTCCAGCAACTCTTTCTGGCGGTCGGTCAGGTTGACCGGCGTTTCCACCACAACGTGGCAGTACAAATCGCCCGTCGCGCTGGAACGCAGGGATTTGATGCCTTTGCCTTTGACGCGCATGCGGCGGCCGGTTTGCGTTTCTTTCGGAATGTTCAGTTTGACTTTGCCGTCCAAGGTCGGAACTTCGACTTCGCCGCCCAGGGCTGCGACGGCGAAACTGATGGGCAGCTCGCAATGCAAATCTAAGCCGTTGCGCTCGAAGATTTTGTGTTCTTTGACGCGGACGTTGACGTACAAATCGCCTGCGGGCGCGCCGTGCGTACCCGGTTCGCCTTCGCCGCTCAAGCGGATGCGTTGACCGTCGTCGATGCCGGCGGGAATATTGACCTCAACGGTTTTGCTGGTTTTGGTGCGGCCTTCGCCACGGCATTTGACGCACGGATCTTTGATTTCCTTGCCTGTGCCGTGGCAGGTCGGACAGGTCTGCTGCATTTGGAAAATAGCTTGGCGGACGTGTACCGTACCGGAACCGTGACAGGTCGAACAAGTCGATGCGGACGTGCCGGGTTTTGCGCCGCTGCCGTGGCAGACATCGCATTCTTCGTAGGTCGGGATGTTGATGCGTTTTTTGATGCCTTTGGCGGCATCTTCCAGCGTGATTTCCACGCCGACCTGCAAATCCGCGCCTTGATAGTTTGGCTGACGGCCACCGCCCCCGCCTCCGCCGAACATTTGGCTGAAAATGTCGGAAAAGTCGAAGCCCTGCGCGCCGCCGAATCCGCCAAAACCGCCGAATCCTCCTGCGCCGCCGCCCATGCCTTGCTCAAACGCGGCATGGCCGTATTGGTCATACATGGCGCGTTTTTCTTTGTCGGACAAGGTGTCGTAGGCTTTTTGAACTTCTTTAAATTTTTCTTCCGCTTCTTTGTCGCCGGGATTGCGGTCGGGGTGGTATTTCATCGCCAGCTTGCGGTAGGCTTTTTTGATTTCGTCGTCGCTCGCACCGCGCGCCACGCCGAGTGTTGCATAAAAATCTTGGTTGCTCATGATAGTAATGGTTGTTGATATGTGTAAAAACTAGACCGGATATATGGGTGGGGTGGGGAAAACTCAAGTGTCTGAATGCGGGGTCGTCTGAAAAATACCGTTCTGTTTTCAGACGACCTTTGTCAAACCGACCTACCGACAACCTGCTATAATCCCTCTTTTATTTTTCTCAGGGCGGACGGGCGATTCGAAACGGGCCGGATTTTGGCACAGAAATGTCAGATTCAAGGCAAAAACCGCAGAAGGCGGCAACTTATGGAACAAAATACCGCCGTTATCGAATCGTCAGCCCGCCCTCACATTTTCAAGCGAAAAACAGAATGACCATGCAAGAACATTACCAGCCCGCCGCCATCGAGCCTGCGGCGCAGAAAAAATGGGATGACGCCCGTATTTTCAACGTCTCCGAAGACGCTTCCAAACCCAAATACTACTGCCTCTCTATGTTCCCCTATCCCAGCGGCAAGCTGCACATGGGGCATGTGCGCAACTACACCATCGGCGACGTATTGAGCCGCTTCAAACTCTTAAACGGCTTCAACGTCATGCAGCCTATGGGTTGGGACGCGTTCGGCATGCCTGCGGAAAACGCGGCGATGAAAAACAACGTCGCCCCCGCCGCTTGGACGTACGACAACATCGAATACATGAAAACCCAGCTCAAAAGCCTGGGTTTTGCGATTGACTGGGAACGCGAAGTCGCCACCTGCAAACCCGAATACTACCGCTGGGAGCAATGGCTGTTTACCAAGCTGTTTGAAAAAGGCATCGTCTATCGCAAAAATGGCACGGTAAACTGGGACCCGGTCGACCAAACCGTCCTTGCCAACGAGCAAGTCATCGACGGACGCGGCTGGCGTTCGGGCGCGTTGATCGAAAAACGCGAAATCCCGATGTATTACTTCAAAATCACGGATTACGCCGAAGAGCTGCTCAACGATTTGGACAAGCTGGAACACTGGCCGGAACAAGTCAAAACCATGCAGCGCAACTGGATCGGCAAATCACGCGGTATGACCGTGCGCTTCGCCGTTTCAGACGACAGCAAACAAGGCTTGGAAGGCGATTACGCGAAATTCCTGCAAGTTTATACCACCCGTCCCGACACGTTGATGGGCGCGACTTATGTCGCCGTTGCCGCCGAGCATCCGCTGGCAACCGCCGCAGCCGCCGACAAACCCGAATTGCAGGCATTTATCGCCGAATGCAAAGCCGGCTCGGTTGCCGAAGCCGACATGGCGACGATGGAGAAAAAAGGCGTGCCGACCGGCCGCTACGTCGTCAACCCGCTCAACGGCGACAAGCTGGAAGTGTGGATTGCCAACTATGTATTGTGGGGCTACGGCGACGGCGCAGTGATGGCGGTTCCGGCGCACGACGAACGCGATTTCGAGTTTGCCACCAAATACAATCTGCCGAAAAAACAAGTCATTGCCGTCGGCGACAACGCATTCGACGCAAACCAATGGCAAGAATGGTACGGCGACAAAGAAAACGGCGTATTGGTCAACAGCGGCGACTTGGACGGCATGAATTTTCAGACGGCCTTCGACGCCATCGCCGCCAAACTGCAAAGCCAAGACGCAGGCGAACCGAAAACCCAATACCGCCTGCGCGACTGGGGTATTTCGCGCCAGCGCTACTGGGGCTGCCCGATTCCCATCGTCCATTGCGAAAAATGCGGCGACGTACCCGTCCCAGCCGACCAATTGCCCGTCGTCCTGCCTGAAAACGTCGTACCCGACGGCATGGGTTCGCCGCTGGCAAAAATGCCCGAGTTTTACGAAACCACCTGCCCATGCTGCGGCGGCGCGGCGAAACGCGAAACCGACACCATGGACACCTTCATGGAATCGAGCTGGTATTTCTTCCGCTACATGTCGCCCAAGTTCGCAGAAGGCATGGTATCGACTGAAGCTGCGAAATATTGGGGCGCGGTCGACCAATACATCGGCGGTATCGAACACGCGATTCTGCACCTCTTGTACGCGCGCTTCTTCACCAAACTGATGCGCGACGAAGGTTTAGTCAGCGTGGACGAACCGTTCGAACGCCTGCTCACGCAAGGCATGGTCGTTTGTGAAACCTACTACCGCGAAAACACCAACGGCAGCAAAGACTGGATCAACCCTGCCGATGTCGAGCTGACTTTCGACGACAAAGGCCGCCCCGTTTCCGCCGTCCTCAAAGCCGACGGACTGCCCGTCGTCATCAGCGGCACGGAAAAAATGTCCAAGTCCAAAAATAACGGCGTCGATCCGCAAGAACTGATTAACGCCTACGGCGCGGACACCGCCCGCCTGTTCATGATGTTCGCCGCACCGCCCGAACAGTCCCTCGAATGGAGCGACAGCGGCGTCGAAGGCGCGCACCGCTTCCTGCGCCGCCTGTGGCGTACCGTTTACGAATACCTGAAACAAGGCGGCGCGGTCAAAGCGTTTGCAGGCAGCCAAGACGGTTTGTCTAAAGAACTCAAAGACCTGCGCC
This sequence comes from Neisseria sp. HMSC074B07, assembly GCF_001810355.1. Classification (NCBI taxonomy): domain Bacteria; kingdom Pseudomonadati; phylum Pseudomonadota; class Betaproteobacteria; order Neisseriales; family Neisseriaceae; genus Neisseria; species Neisseria sp. HMSC074B07. The sequence continues at coordinate 3,679 of NZ_KV800898.1, forward strand.
ACAAACTGCATTCCACCATCGCCAAAGTCAGCGACGACTACGGCCGCCGCCAGCAGTTCAACACCGCCATCGCCGCCGTGATGGAACTGCTCAACCAATACGACAAAACCGACACCGGCGGCGAACAAGGCCGCGCCGTCGCCCAAGAAGTATTGGAAACCGCCGTACGCCTGTTGTGGCCCATCGTGCCGCACATCTGCGAAACCCTGTGGAGCGAATTGAACAGCGCGAAACTGTGGGAAGCAGCCTGGCCGACAGTCGACGAAGCCGCCTTGGTCAAATCCGAAATCGAAGTGATGGTTCAAGTCAACGGCAAACTGCGTGGCAAAATCACCGTCGCCGCCGACGCCTCCAAAGCCGACCTCGAAGCCGCCGCACTCGCCACCGAAGGCGCGGTGAAATTCATGGAAGGCAAGCCTGCGAAGAAAATCATCGTCGTACCGGGCAGACTGGTGAACATCGTGGTGTAAAGCCGATTCGGCATTGATTGCTGTAATTAAAAAAGGTCGTCTGAAAACTTGGAAACAGGGTTTTCAGACGACCTTTTTAAGGTAGATTGAGTTGATAAGTCTAACAATCCATTGTATTCCTCACGATGTTTTGGCACAATTCCAAGCCAATCAACCACGCTTATACTCTGCATCCTAATGGCTTCAAAACCCTTCCTAAAATGGGCAGGCGGCAAACATAAACTTGTCCCCTTTATCGAACACAACCTCCCTTCTTCTGCACGAAAACGTCTAATTGAACCCTTTTGCGGTTCTGCCGCTTTGTCTCTTGCATTGGATTTCGAACATTATCTGCTCAATGATATTAACGCTGACGTAATCGGCTTATTCCATATCTTAAAAGAAGAAAAGTCCGTATTCATCGACTATGCCCGCTCTTTCTTTAATTCCGACAACAATAACGATTCAAAATTTTATGAATTGCGGGAACAATTCAACTCTAGCAAAAATCTGCACGAACGTTCCGCTCTATTTATCTATCTGAACCGCCATGCTTTTAACGGTTTATGCCGTTACAACAGCAAAGGGGCATTCAATGTGCCGTTCGGACGCTACAAATCGCCTTACTTTCCCCAACAAGAAATGGAAGGTTTCATTCAAAAATCTGACAGAGTTGAATTAATGTGCGGAGATTTTCAGACGACCCTATCTCTGGCAGACAATACGGATACTGTTTATTGTGATCCTCCTTATGCGCCTTTAAGCCTAACCGCTTCATTTACCACTTATGCCAAAGAAGGTTTCAATTTAGACGATCAAATCCGCCTTTCCCAGTCAGCCCAACAAATTGCACCTAACTCTCAAGGTGTTTTGATTTCAAATCATGATACTGAATTCACAAGGGATATTTATTCTTCTGCCATTCTGAAAACAGTTGAAGTACAACGCAATATCGCTGCAAAGGGCAGCAGCCGTAAAAAGGTCGGAGAATTGCTGGCAATTTATGAGTGATTTCGACAAACTGGCTGAAGAAGCCGCCATTTATCAAAACCGGTTGAAAAAAATCGTTTCAGACGACCTTGTCCTCTACAACGAAAATTCCCTTAACATCATGCGGAAGATATTGGAAAAACATCCAAACGGCTGTTTTGATATGATTTTCGCAGATCCGCCTTACTTTCTTTCCAATAACGGCTTCAGTTGTCAAAACGGACAAATGGTTTCCGTTAATAAAGGCAACTGGGATAAATCCAAAGGAATGGCGGCAGATTTGGAATTCTACGAAGAATGGCTCCGACTGTGTTACGCCTTATTAAAACCAAACGGCACAATTTGGGTTTGCGGCACATTCCATAATATCTATTTAATCGGCTACCTGATGCAAACCATCGGCTACCATATTTTGAACAATATTACTTGGGAAAAACCCAATCCTCCCCCTAATTTGTCCTGTCGTTTCTTTACCCATTCAACAGAAACAATCTTATGGGCAAAGAAAAATAAAAAAGCCAAACACACGTTTCATTATGAAACCATGAAAACACAAAACGATGGCAAACAGATGAAATGTGTTTGGACATTCCCTCCTCCAAATAAAGCCGAAAAAACATTCGGCAAACATCCGACACAAAAACCACTCGCCTTGCTTGAACGCTGCATACTGTCAGCTTCAAACATTGGAGATTTAATTTTTGACCCTTTCATGGGCAGCGGCACAACAGGAGTCGCCGCCTTAAAACATGGTCGGAAATTTTGCGGTTGCGAACTAGAAGAAGATTTTTTTGAATTAGCAAAGAAAAGGTTAGAAAAATGATTATTGGTGGAATCGGCGGTGCAAAAACACAAACAGGACTCAGATTCGAAGAACGCACAGACTTACGACAGCTGTTTGAAGAAATTCCCGGGTACGACTTAAGAAAAACAGATGATAATGCTGGTTATGAAGTTTGGTTTAATGGAGAATTGAAGGCTTATTGTTTCAAAAAATATGAGTTTTACCGATTTTTGGAAAGACCGGAATACAATATTAATTGGAAAGACCATCTGTCTAAAAGATTACTGCCCGACAATGGGTTATTTATCATCATCCGTGATACCTTATTTATCATTGAAATCAAATTTCAACAAACCCCTGGTTCCGTAGATGAGAAATTACAAACTTGCGACTTTAAGAGAAAACAATATACAAAATTGGTTCACTCTTTAGGTTGGCGGGTTGAATATGTCTATGTTTTGAATGATTGGTTTACAAAGCCAGAATATAAAGATGTTTTAGATTATATTATCTGTGTTAACTGTCACTACCAATTTAACACGATTCCCTTAAGGTGGTTTGGACTACCTGACGGTGAAATTAATGAATAAATACCATATTTAAAACACAACCAGCCGTAGCGTGGGCTTTGCCCACGGATTGTTTTTGGGAAAGCAAAGGTCGTCTGAAAGCCTGCGTACAGGTTTCAGACGACCTTTTATATTTTCGCGGGCATAGCACACGCTACCAGTTGAACACTGTTGGAAATACCGTTCTTTTTGATCGTGTTTCCCTTGATGTGGCGAAGCAAGCCGTAGCCTGAATCTCTACTAACCGCGTGCATGGCTACGCCACGCACCCTACCTGCGGACGGCACAAACTTTAAAACCGAGGTGTAGGGTGTATGCGGTATGCGCGCACGCGTTTTTTGCCGTTCTCAAACCATTGTTTCAAACTTTCAGACGACCTCAGACGTCGTCTGAAAACCCAAAACTTACAATCTGTCCTTACGAGCGGTAGTCTGCGTTGATGGAGACGTAGTCGTGCGACAGGTCGCAGGTATAGACGGTGGCGGCGGCTTGTCCGCGGTGGAGTTTGATGCGGACGGTGATTTCGTCTTTCGCCATCACTGCCTGCCCTTGTTCTTCGGTGTAGCTTGCGGCGCGGCCGCCGTTTTCGGCAACCAATACGTCGTCAAGATACATTTCGAGGGCGTCGGCATCCAAATCGGCGATGCCTGCGTAGCCGATGGCGGCGAGCAGTCTGCCGAGGTTGGGGTCGGAGGCGAAGAAGGCGGTTTTAACGAGGGGCGAGTGGGCGACGGCGTAGGCGACTTGGCGGGCTTCGTCGCGGGTTTTGGCGTTTTCGACGCGGACGGTGATGAATTTGGTCGCGCCTTCGCCGTCGCGGACGACGGCTTGGGCAAGTTCGAGGGCGAGGCTGCCGAGCAGGTCTTTGAGCTGTTTGTAGCGCGGGTCGGCGATGTTGTCGATTTCGCTTTGGCTGTTTTTGCCGGTAGCGATGATGACGAAGCTGTCGTTGGTGCTGGTGTCGCCGTCAACGGTGATGGTGTTGAAGGTTTCGTCGGCGATTTCTTGGGTCATCAGTTGGAGGACGGGTTGGGAAACTTTGGCATCGGTGGCGATGAAGGAGAGCATGGTCGCCATGTTGGGGTGGATCATGCCGGAGCCTTTGGCGATGCCGGTGGCGCGGACGGTGTGTTTTTCGCCGACGCTGCCTTCGCGCGAGGCGGATTTGGGCACGGTGTCGGTGGTCATGATGGCGCGTGCGGCATCTGCCCAGTCGGCGGGCTGCATTTTGGGCAGGGCGGCGGTGATTTTGCCGACGGGCAGGGGCTCGAGGATGACACCTGTGGAGAACGGGAGGACTTGGGAGGGTTTGCAGCCGGTTTGTTCGGCGGTGGCGGCGCAGGTTTCGATGGCGTCGATTCTGCCTTGCGCGCCTGTGCCGGCGTTGGCGTTGCCGGTGTTGATGATGATGGCGCGCACGCCGTCTTCGTCGAAGAGGTGTGATTTGGCGATGTGGACGGGGGCGGCGCAGAAGCGGTTGGTGGTAAAGACGGCACCGACGGTGTTGCCGCCGGAAAGTACCATCAGGGTGAGGTCGGCGCGGTCGGTTTGTTTGATGCCTGCGCGGGCGGTGAAGAGTTGGATGCCGTCGATGTTCAGCAGTTGGTCTGCGGTTTTTTCTGTGAGGTTGACTGCCATTTTGCTGCTCCTTTGTTTGGGGTTGCTATGGGTTTGGGTTTCAGACGACCTTTTTGGTTCATCGGGGGTCGTCTGAAAAGTGTTCAGAATCCTAATACGGGGATGATAATCGGGGCGATGGCGGCGGTCAGTACGCCGTTGAGGGTCAGCCCCAGCCCTGCGTATGCCGCCATGCGCCGGCTGCGTTCGAGCGAGGCGGCGATGCCCATGGCGTGTGAGGCGGTGCCGAGCGACATGCCGACCGACGAGGGCATGCCGACGGTGTTTTTAAGCACGGTATAACCGGCTATCTGCCCGACCAGTCCGGCGACGATGACGGTGGCGGCGGTGATGGCGGGGATGCCGCCTATGGTGCGGGTGATTTCGATGGCGATGGGGTTGGTCACGGATTTGGCGGCGAGCGAGAGGACGACTTCGCGTTCCGCGCCCAGCCATTTGGCGAAATACATGCCTGTGATGATGCCGGTCACGCTGCCGGCAAGCTGCGAGACGATGACGGGCAGCCACTGGCTGAAGATTTTTTGACGGTTTTGATAAAGCGGGACGGCAAGTGCGACGACGGCGGGCTTGAGCCAGAAGTCGATAAACTGCGCGGCATCGTGGTACACGGCGTAATCGATGTCGAGGATTTTGAGGTAGGCAATCAGGGTCACGGTGCTGATTAAGACGGGGTTGAGCAGCAGATAGCCCGTCCGCGCGCGGAGGATGAGTGCCAACGCGTAAACCGCCAGCGTCAGAAAAAGCAAAACGCTGGGCTGCTGCCACAGGGAAAGGATGTCGTCCATCAGATTTTCTCCCGTATCCATTGGTGCACTTTGCCCGTAACCAACAGGACGCACACGGTACTGGCGGCGGCGGAGACGAGTATCGACAGCCAACTGTCGGCAATCAAATCCAAATAGCTGATGACGGCAACGCAGGGCGGCACAAGGAAGAGCGTCAGGTTTGACATCAGCGCGTCGGTAAGCTGCTGCAACCACTCGGCTTTCACCCACCCCGCCTGAAGCATGGCAAACAGAATGCCCATGCCGATGATACTGCCGGGCAGCTTGATGCCCGTAAGGTAGGCGGCGGTTTCGCCGAGCGCGAGGCAGCCGAGCAGGACGAGCAAGGCGCGGATGGTGTGCATGGGTCGGGTTTCCTCTATGGTTTGCCGCTTTGCAGACGGGCGGTTTATGAATCTTTGTTAATAATTGAATCATAACGCCCTTGGGGTCGTCTGAAAAGTGTGGCTCAGCCCGAATGCAACATCGATTTGCCGTTTTCGCGCTTATCCGCATCAATCAATGATGAAACCAAACGATAAGGTCGTCTGAAAGCTGAACTGGCCCCCAAATC
>NZ_KV800899.1:0-215 GCF_001810355.1 Neisseria sp. HMSC074B07
AGGGGATGTCCAACTTTTGGGGTGCAGTTCAAACGAATTTTCAGGGTTTCAGACGACCTTTTTCTATGCTGTTTTAGAAAATCATAAGTCTGCTTGCGCGACTCACCACCAAACCTACCCAACAGCATAAAATCAGAATGATCGTCACAAAAAGGTCGTCTTCCAGCCCCAATCTAATTCCCCATCACTTTCAGAAACCATCCATACGACATTTT
>NZ_KV800900.1:0-6891 GCF_001810355.1 Neisseria sp. HMSC074B07
GTCGCCTTGTCCTGATTTAAAGTTAATCCACTATGACATCCCTTATCCTCAAATGGAAAAACTATCCCAATCCTTTTTTGAGAAAACAGGAAAATTATCAATCAAATTATTGTTTTTTCAAACCTTTGGCTTTAACCGTGGCAATCGTACCGTCAATACCTTTCTGTTTGATCAACTCATTGAATTGATTGCGGTATACCGTTACTAAGCTTGTGCCATCCAAACGGAAATTGTAGATTTTATAAGCAGAACCTACCCGATAAAGCTGATACGCTACTTCGTATTTCTTACCGCTCTTCGTTTGAAGCTCTGAAAACACATCAAACTTATTGCCGTTTTCAGTCATTTTAGGCAGCAATTTAACCTTCGCATCGGCAGCGCCCACCAAAGCGGAATGGGAATACATCGAAACCACCATCTCTTTGAATGCCTGAATAAAATCTGTTTTCTGCTGTGCTGAGAAATTGCGCCAAGGCGCGCCGACAGCCAAAGCGGAAATGCGTTCATAATCCAAATAACGGTCGGCATACTGCTGTATTTGTTTGACACGCTGCGGCTCGCTCAAGGAAGTATTGCGTGCGATTTTCAAAACAGTATCGATATTTTGCTGCATCTGCTCTTGTGCAGGATGTGCAGCGGCAACATACGGGGCGGCAAGCACCATAGGTGCAGCCAGTACAAAAGCGGACAAATAGGATGCCATATACGTACCTATTTCTAAAAGTTTTAAAGGTTAATTGTAAAACTTTATATTTTAGAAATATTTAACGTAATGTAAAACCAAGAAAGGCAGGTAAAGAAGGTAGGAACAGCCTACATCCGACTCAATTCCCTTTGCAGGGCTTGGATGTTTTGCTGGCGGTCGAGTACCGCGCTCTGCAGGCTGTTGATTTCCTGTTGGTTGACATGACCGCCTTTGGCTACACGGGCTTGCGCCAGAGATTTTTGCGCTTCGCCCAGCGCTTTACGCTCGTTGCTCAACTCTGTTTCCAAAATCGAACGGCGGCTAGCACTGCCGGAAGATTTGGGCGCAGGCGTTGCTGCGACTTCAGGAGCCGGACGGACGGGCGCAGGTGCGGGATTTGCCTTAGCGGTATTTTTAGGGGCAGGTTTTGCGTTGCCGGCTCGTTTTGACGGAGCTTCGGCAGCAGGCTCGGGCATTTCTAAAGCGGGAGCATCGTAGCGCGTGCTGCTGTATTTGCCGATGGTCGGTAAATCTGCCGAATGGCAGTTTCCGGATGGGCGCGAAGTATAGACAACTTCGCCGTTGACTGTGCAGGTATAGATTTTAGAGGAAGCTTGTGCGCCGGATGCGGCGGCAAACATCAGCAATGAAGCTGCCAATGTGTGAAGTGATTGTTTCATGGTAAGGTCGTAATGTGAAATAAGTAATTGTTCGATAGATATTGAATTCAGTTGTAATAGTATAACAATACCAGCATATTCTCTCAAATAGGACGACTGACTTTTTTAATTTCAAACCAAACCGTCTCATTCGTTATAGCGAAAATTGCCTCACTCGTTTTCAGACGACGTTTTTGCGGCTTTATCCGATTTTTTGGCGCGTGATTTGGCGTTTTTGCTCTTTGTCTCTTGCTCTTGCGCCTTTTCCCGCGATTTTTCTTTTGAACGCGCCTTCTTGGGCTTGGCCGCCTTTTCTTCGGTATCGCTACTTAATTTGTTGATTTTCAGACGGTATGCACCGCCTTGGTGGCTGCTGATTTTGGGCAGATCCGCGCCTGTGCAGTTTCCAGATGGTTCGGATGTGTAGGTTTTGCTGTTACCGGAATGGCAGCTGAAGACGGCTGCTGCGGTGTGGAGGGATAAGCCCAAAATGAGGGAGGATGCGACGATAAGTGCCCCTTGCTTGATTCGTGAACGCATGAGTTTTCCGTAGTTTGAGTTTTCAGACGACCTATTTTTGTTTTTATAGTGGATTAACTTTAAACCAGTACGGCGTTGCCTCGCCTTGGCTCAAAGAGACATTCTCTAAGGTGCTGAAGCACCAAGTGAATCGGTTTCTGTACTGTATGTACTGTCTGCGGCTTCGTCGCCTTGTCCTGATTTAGTTAAGCCACTATAGTCAGTCCGACGGTCTGAAATGACCATGCCGAACTGTATTTTTTGGCGGCTTCTGAAGGCAAGTACGGAAACCCTCGCTGCGAAGTATTTATAGTTGTGTAAATTCTGCGTCGATTTCCGTCAGGATTTGCTCTAGCTCCTCCTGCCACAAAAGCCAGTTTTCTTCTATTTGTGTTAATTTTACTTTAATTTCTGTTAATTGTGCGAGGGTTTGTTGTAATTTTGTTTTATTTTCGTCCGAATAGGCTTCCTCTTGTGCCAAAAATGTTTCACATGCCGTTTGAATTTCGGAAAGCTGCGCCATTTCTTTTTCGGCTTTGTCGATTTTCTGCTGTATCGGCTTGCCGCGTCGGGCTTTTTCTTGACGGATTTGTGCTTCGATACGCTTGGTGTCTTTGCGGTTTTGGCTTTGCGCGGAAGCGGCAGGTGCGGCGGTGGCGTTTTCCTGCGCCAACCTCCATTGACGATAATCGTTTAAATCGCCGTCAAAGTTTTTCAGACGACCTTTGTCAATCAGGAGGAAGCTGTCGGTAGTGGCTTCAAGCAGGCTGCGGTCGTGCGATACGACGATTAAGGCGCCTTGGAAACTTTGCAGCGCGAGCGTCAGAGCGTGGCGCATATCCAAGTCCAAATGGTTGGTCGGCTCGTCAAGCAGCAGCAAATTCGGTTTTTGCCAGATAATCATGGCAAGGGCGAGGCGGGCTTTTTCTCCGCCCGAAAAGGGTTCGGTTTTCTGCAACGCCATATCGCCGACAAAGTTGAAGCCGCCGAGGAAATTTCGGATTTCTTGTTCGCGCACTTCGGGAGAAAGCTGCTGAATGTGCCAAACAGGGCTTTGGTCGGCGCGGATGGTATCGAGCTGGTGTTGGGCAAAATAGCCGATATTGAGTTTTTCGGAACTGACGATGCTGCCGGAGAGCAAATTGATTTTGCCTGCCAAGGCTTTGATAAACGTAGATTTACCGCTGCCGTTGACACCCAATAGCCCGTAGCGTGCGCCGCTCTCCAGCGACAGGGTAATGTCATGCAGGACGGTTTTTCCTTCGTAACCCAAATCAGCGTGTTCCAGCTTCAGCAAGGGATTAGGCAGATGGTTGGGATTGTAAAATTCGAAGGAAAACTCGCTGTCCAGATGCGCGGGAGCGATACGCTCGAGCTTCGCCAATGCCTTCATACGGCTTTGCGCTTGAACGGCTTTGGTGGCTTTGGCTTTGAAGCGGTCGATAAACGATTGCAGATGTTTGATTTGCGCCTGCTGTTTGACATAGGCGGCTTGTTGCTGCGCTAGGCGTTGCGCGCGTTCGTTTTGGTAAAAATCGTAATTGCCGCCGTATTGCGTGAGCTTTTGCTGGGACAATTCAATGGTTTGGGTGGTTGCCGCATTGAGGAAATCACGGTCGTGGGAAATGATGATTTGCGTACAGGGTAAAGAGGCAAGGTGGTTTTCCAGCCACAAGACGGTTTCCAAATCCAAGTGGTTGGTCGGTTCGTCAAGCAAGAGCAAATCGGCGCGGCAAATCAAGGCTTGCGCAAGATTCAGACGCATACGCCAGCCGCCGGAAAAGGATTTGACGGGACGGCTGTGTTCTTCTTGCGAAAAACCCAGTCCGTTCAACAATTTCGCTGCACGGGCCGGCGCGGTATAAGCGTCGATTTCTTCCAATTTAGCATGGTATTCCGCCTGCTTCATGCCGTCATTTTGCGCTTCCGCCTGCGCCAAGGTCGTCTGAAAAGCCTGCAACTCGGCATCGCCCTGCAAAACGTAGTCCAACGCGGAGATGTCCAAGTCGGGCGTTTCTTGGGAAACGGAAGCCATCCGCCAATTTTTCGGAATCGAGACATCGCCGCCGTCCTGAGTGATTTCACCCTTGATTAAGGCAAACAGGCTGGATTTGCCCGTCCCGTTTTTACCGATCAAACCGACCCGCTGACCGGGATTGACGGTGGCGTTGGCTTTGTCGAGCAGGACTTTCAAACCGCGTTGCAGGGTGAGGTTCTTGATTTCAATCATGATGGTAAGGGACGGGCGGAAAAATGGGAAAGGCGGTATTTTATAGCGAAAACAGCGTGATGTCGCCGTTCGTTGGTGCCGTAGCGTTTCAACGTGAATCCATGATGGAAAAAGGTCGTCTGAAAACGGCGGACGGTATGAGCGAAACCCGCTCTGTCCGTTTTCAGACGACCTTTGATGTAACGAAACGGCTTAATGTCGATAATCTGCCGAATCCTTACGGATTTGTTGCAGAAATTTCCGCGTCCGTTCGTGTTTGGGGCGTTCGAACAATTCTTTCGGACTGCCCTGCTCTACGATAACGCCACCGTCCATGACGACGACGGTAGTAGCGACTTCCAGCGCAAACTTGATTTCGTGGGTCACGACGACCATCGTCCAGCCTTCTTGCGCCAATTCCTTCATGGCGTTCAATACGTCTTGCACCAATTCGGGATCCAGCGCGGAAGTGGGTTCGTCAAACAACATCAACTCAGGCTGAATCGCCAATGCGCGGGCGATGCCGACGCGCTGTTGCTGACCGCCGGAAAGCTGGTAGGGATAAAGGTCAACCTTATCGTCCAAGCCGACTTTTTCCAGCAATTTCAAAGCTTCTTCGCGCGCTTGGGCGGCAGGCTTGCCCTGTACGGCAACCGGACCTTCCATCACGTTTTCCAAAGCGGTTTTGTGCGGGAAAAGGTTGTATTGTTGGAACACCATGCCGGATTTGCGGCGCAATGCCAAGATGTCGTGCTTTGTCATTTTTTTGGAAAAATCGATTTTCAGCGGTCGCTCGTTGTCGAACTCGATTTGTCCGTCTTCGGGCATTTCCAGCGCGTTTAAGCAGCGCAGAAACGTCGTTTTACCCGAGCCGGAAGGTCCGAGGATGACGACCACCTGCCCTTTGCCCACATCCAAATCGATGCCGCGCAAAATGGTGTTTTCGCCGAAGGTTTTGCGGATATTGCGGATTTTAATCATGGCTTCCCCTTATTTGGCGACATAGCGGTCGAAGCGTTTTTCCAGGCGCGCCTGAATCAGGAACAGAACCTTGCAGAAACACCAATAAACCAAAGCGGCTTCGATATAGACGGGTAGGAAGTCGTAGGTACGGTTTGCCGTTTCCTGAGCGACGCGGAACAATTCCGTTACCGTCACTACCGCCGCGAGCGAGGTATTTTTGAACAAGCCGATAAACTCGTTGCTCAAAGGCGGCACGGCAACGCGGAATGCCTGCGGCGCGACGATGCGGCGGAAAGTCTGCATATAGGTCATGCCGATGGAGAAACCCGCTTCCCACTGCCCTTTCGGCACGGACAAAATCGCCGCGCGGATAGTCTCGGAAGCATATGCGCCGACATTGAGCGAGAAGCCGATGATGGCGGCGGGAATCGGATCGATGAAAATGCCGACGGACGGCAGTCCGTAAAACACAATCACAAGCTGCACCAACAGCGGTGTCCCCCTGATGATGGAAATATAAGTTTCCACCAGTTTCAGCAGGATTTTCCGCACGATGCCGCCCGAAGGCATAATCCGTACCAAAGCCACGGCGATGGCAATCACCATCCCGATCAGGAACGACGCCACCGCCAGCGGCAGCGAGACCATAAAACCGGCTTTGACCATAGGCAAAAACGCGCTGACAATCATATCGGCGCGTGTTTCCGTCATAAACGGCAGTGAAGCAAGAAAATTATTTAACACTGATGTCTTTTCCGAAGAATTGTTCGCCCAGTTTTTTCAGCGTGCCGTCAGCTTTCAGCTCGTTGATTGCCGTGCTGAATTTCGCTACGACTTCATCATTGCCTTTATTGACAATCAAGCCGGAACCGACTTTTTCATCGGCAGGCGCAGACCAAACGATTTTCACGCCGGCATTCGGGTTTTTCTTCAGATAGTCTAAAACTGCCAACTCATCGTTCAAAGTCGCATCGGCGCGTTTTTGTTCAATCAGGGTCAGCGATTGCGCCAAACCGTCCACCGGTACGAGTTCCGCACCCGCAGCTTTGGCTTTTTCGCCGTAGTTGCTGGTCAGGGATTGCGCGGTTTTGACGCCTTTGATGTCGTCGATGGATTTGATGTTGCTGTCTTTGCGCGCAACCAAAACCGCACCGCTCCAGCTGTAAGGTTCGGATTTGTCGAATGTCGCTTGGCGTTCGGGGCTGGTCAGACCGACTTGGTTTGCCACCACGTCGAAACGTCCCGCTTTCAAACCCGCCATCATCGAATCCCATTGCGTTTCTTTAAATTCGACTTTTACGCCCAATTTTTCCGCAACGGCGCGGGTGACTTCCACATCGTAACCGGTCAGCTTGCCGTCTTTGTCGTGGTAGGTAAACGGCGCATAAGTGCCTTCGGTACCGACGGTAATCGTACCTTTATTGTTGATGCGCTCGATTAAAGAACCGGAAGCGTTGGCAGTTTGGGCGGGAGCAGAAGAAGACGCGCTGCCGCCCTCTCCGCCGCAGGCAGCCAAAACCAATGCGGTCATGCCGCCGAGTACGAATTTTTTCAACATAATCCTCTCCTGAAGAAAAAGTGTGTAAGAGCCGCATTCTAAGTGAAATTGCGGCAAACACAAAGAATACTTTTTTATATTGCTTATTCCGAAACGGATAAAGGAAGCCGTACCCCCCATCCATCAAGCAAAGGTCGTCTGAAAAAGTCTTAATACCCCCTTTTCCGCTTTCAGACGACCCTCTGCATCATTCGTATCACACGGCGGCTTGGTATTCGCAACGATGATGCTGCGTTCAGATTCAAAGGGAACATTGTCCCATCTTATAGTCAATTAAAAATAAAATAGTACAATACTC
>NZ_KV800901.1:0-3491 GCF_001810355.1 Neisseria sp. HMSC074B07
CTATGCCGACTACGTCTCCACCAAATAGCGCGTTCACGTCCGTTGCGGTAGATGACGCTAGGGAAATAGGGGCAGGGAACCTTTTGAGAAGAAGGGAGAGTCAAAAAGGCTGAGAAGAGGCGGAAAGAGGATAGAAACGATGTTATAAACGTTTCGAATTGTATTCTCGGTTTCAGACGACCTCTAACATTTCCCTGTATAATCACGCTTTTGTCCAAACGCTTGTACTTCCCGATATGATTTATCCGTGGCATCAAAACCAGTGGCGGCAGCTTGCCGGCCATTGGGAAAACCGTCCGAACGCTTGGCTGTTTACCGGCAAGGAAAACACCGGTAAGACGGCGTTCGCGCGGTTTGTGGCGCAGGCTTTGCTGTGCGAATCGCCTCGGGAAGATCATCAGCCTTGTGGTGTATGCGCATCGTGTCATTTGTTTTTGCAAAACAGTCATCCTGATTTTTACGAGCTCACTCCTGAAACTCCCGAAGATGGTGCGGTCGGGCGAAAATTGTTGCAGATTAAAATAGATGCCGTACGCGATATTGTGGAGAACATTTATCTGACGGCTGTGCGCGGCGGATTGCGGGTGGTATTGGTCTATCCTGCTGAAAGTATGAACGTGCAGGCGGCAAACGGATTGCTCAAAGCTTTGGAAGAACCGCCGCAACATGTTGTTTTTTTGCTGGTTACGCATGCGCGCGACAAGCTTCTTCCGACCATTAAAAGCCGTTGCCGCCAGATGGTTTTGCCCGCACCTTCGCGCGACGAAGCTTTGGCATATCTTCGGAAAGAGGGTGTAGGTGATGCGGAATCTTTGCTGGCTTTTCACAGTGGCGCGCCTTTGTTTGCCCATACGCCTGAAATGGATGACTTGCGCGAAGAACTGCTCACTTTGCTTGCCGCCCCGCGCCTGCTGGCGATACTCGACTATGCCGCTGCGTTTGATAAACACAAGCAGCCGTTGGCAGTCTTCATCGATTGGATGCAGAAATGGCTGTTGGATGTCGGCTTGGCGCAACAACAAATGCCGCCGCTTTATTATCCCGATTACGCGCAGGCATTGTCGCAAACGGCTTCCAAAACCGATCCGCGCCGCCTGTTTGCACTGACAGGTCGTCTGAACGCACTCAGCCCTTACGGATACCACACCTTGAGTGTTAAAATGCAGCTTGAGTATCTGCTGACTGAATATCTCGAATTTTGGCAAAACAAATAATCAGATAAGGTAAAACAAAATGGTAAACAACAATAAAGACATTCCGGCGAAAATGATGGCGTTGCAGCTTAAAGACCCGACCCTGCTCTACAACTGCTATATGCCGTTTCTCGAACACGGCGGACTTTTCGTTCCGACCGAAGACGTATTTTCCTTGGGCGAAGACATCCTGCTCGCCGTTGAAATCGCCGATTATCCCAAACGCTTCCTGCCTACCAAAGTCGTCTGGATCAACCCCGCACGTACTTCCGCACACCGTCCCAAAGGCGTCGGACTCGCATTTTCCGAACACGAAAGCTGCCTTCAGGCGAAAACCCTGATTGAAGGCGAGCTGGGACCGAAACTGCGCAGCGACCGCGTTACCTTCACGCTTTAAAATCATGCATTTAATCGATTCGCACTGCCACCTCAATTTCGAAGGATTGAGCAACCGTCTGCCTGAAGTGTTCGCCAACATGGAAGAACAAAGCGTCAAGCAGGCGCTTGCCATCAGCGTGAGCAAACAGAGTTTCGCCGAAGTCTTCGACATTGCCCAAGCCAATGAACAGGTTTACTGCACCATAGGCGTTCACCCCGACAGCCAAGAAGCCGAAGAATTTACCGTCGCTGAAATGGTGGAAGCGGCAAAACACCCGAAAGTCGTCGGCATAGGCGAAACGGGCTTGGATTATTACTGGTGCAAAGGCGATTTGGCATGGCAGCACCGCCGCTTCGCCGAACACATCCAAGCCGCCAACGAAAGCGGTTTGCCTGTGATTGTCCACACCCGCGATGCCGCCGCCGATACTTTGGCGATTCTGAAAGAAGGTCAAACCAATTCCGGCGTTATCCACTGCTTCACCGAAGATACCGCTTTTGCCAAAGCCGCTTTGGATTTGGGGCTGTACATTTCCTTCTCCGGTATTGTTACCTTCAAAAATGCCCCGCAAATTCAGGAAGCCGCCAAATACGTCCCTGCGGACAGAATGCTGGTCGAAACCGACTCCCCATTCCTCGCCCCGGTTCCCAAACGCGGTAAGCCTAACGAACCTTCCTATGTCCGTTATACCGCCGAATTTGTGGCGAAACTGCGCGGCGAACCCGTAGAAACGCTTGCCGCTTACACCAGCGACAATTTCTATCGTTTGTTCAATAAAGTACCCGACATCCGTGTTTGATTCGAATGGAAAAAGGTCGTCTGAAAATGCTTTATCTAGCGTTTCAGACGACCTTTTGAAATTTGGAATTTTTTATATAAGTGGACAGTCAGACTGGGTAATTTTGTTGGGCAGAAAATGGAAGATGGCGGAAGTCATCAATAAAATCAGTATCACAAGAAAGCCAGTGCAAAAGCGGACAGATAGTCATGGATGGGTTTAAAATCAACGCGAAAATCAAGATGGCAACTTCTTGAAAATATTTAAAGATTGGCTTTCATCATATCGTTTTCCGTTTTTCTGACAAATCATACTTCTATCGATACATCGCCTTTCCAATAATGAATTACGACATCACTTTTTTCACCCTATTTCTACTCGGCTTTTTCGGCGGTACACATTGTGTCGGAATGTGCGGCGGGTTGAGTAGTGCGTTTGCGTTGCAGCTTCCGCCGCATCTTAATCGGCTGGGACTGATTGTCCTATTGAATTTGGGACGCATCAGCAGCTATGTATTGATAGGTTTGATTGTCGGGCTGGTCGGACAAATCGGTATTTCTTTGGATGATACGCGCTGGCTGCAAAACGGTCTGTATGTTGCGGCGAATATTTTGCTGTTGCTGTTGGGGCTGTATCTGGCGGGCCTTTCTACGGCGGCTACGCAGATTGAGCGCATAGGCAGACCGATATGGAAACGTTTGAATCCGATTTTGAACCGACTGCTGCCGATTAAATCCGTTCCGGCTTGTTTCGGCGTAGGCATGTTGTGGGGCTGGCTGCCTTGCGGCTTGGTATACAGCGCTTCATTGTATGCTTTAGGCAGCGGCAATGCGGTGCAGGGCGGGCTGTATATGTTGGCTTTTGCACTGGGAACGTTGCCGAATTTGTTGGCAATGGGGGTTTTTGCAGCGCAATTGAAAACACTTTTACAACGCAGAGCCATCCGTCTGTGCGCCGGACTATTGGTCGCGGGATGGGCGGTTTTCCGTTTGGCAGTCATGCTCTGAATCAAACAATGAAACGCCTTTCAAAAGGGTAGGGGTTCATACATTAAAGGTCGTCTGAAAATCCGTTTTCAGACGACCTTTATTCATTGCTTGCACCGGCGGCGTTATAGTGGATTAACTTTAAACCAGTACGG
>NZ_KV800901.1:3591-14288 GCF_001810355.1 Neisseria sp. HMSC074B07
TTGTCCTGATTTAAATTTAATCCACTATATTTCATTGCAGCTTCAGTTCAAGCCGCCGGCAGCCATCCGCGTATGCGTTTTTCCATTGCTTCGGCACTCAAGCCCAAATCGTCCAAAAGTTTTTTCGGATCGCCGTGTTCGGTTACAGTATCGGCAACGCCCAAAAGTAAAACGGGTTTGCAGATGCCGTGTTTCGCCAACACTTCCAGCACCGCGCTGCCTGCGCCGCCTTGCTCGGCGTTTTCTTCAGCGGTAACGATATAGTCGTGGCTTTGGGCGAGGCGGACGATGAGTTCCTCGTCTATCGGTTTGACGAAGCGCATATCGGCGACGGTGGCGTTCAGTTTGTCGGCAACCGCCAATGCGGGGGCGACCATGCTGCCGAAGGCGATGAATGCGGTTTTCTCGCCTTGGCGGCGGACGATGCCTTTGCCGATGGCTACGGTTTCGAGGCCGTCCGAAACGGGCGCGCCTGCTCCCGTGCCGCGCGGATAGCGGACGGCGGCGGGGGCGTCTGCCTGATAGCAGGTCGAAAGCAGCAGGCGGCATTCGTTTTCATCGCTCGGCGCGGCGACAATCATATTCGGCACGCAACGCAAGAAGCTCAAATCGTACAAACCGGCATGGGTCGGGCCGTCCGCGCCGACGATGCCCGCGCGGTCGACGGCAAACAAAACGGACAGGTTTTGCAGGGCGATATCGTGCACCAGTTGGTCATAGGCGCGCTGGAGGAAGGTGGAATAAATGGCAACGACGGGCTTCATGCCTTCGCAAGCCAAACCGCCGGCAAAGGTAACGGCGTGCTGCTCGGCGATGCCGACATCGAAATAGCGGTCGGGGAATTGTTGTTCGAATTCGACCAGTCCGCTGCCCTCGCGCATAGCGGGGGTAATCGCCGCCAATCGGGAATCTGCCGCCGCCTGGTCGCACAGCCATTTGCCGAACACTTGCGTATAGGTCGGTTTGGTGGCGGGTTTGTTTTCTTTTTCAGACGACGTTGCGGTTTTGAGGTCGTCTGAAATGTCTTTGGGCAGGTTGGCGACGGCGTGGTATTTGACGGGGTCGTTTTCGGCAAGTTTGTAGCCGTTGCCCTTTTTGGTGATGACGTGCAGCAGTTGCGGGCCTTTGCGGCCGCGCAAATCTTTCAATACGTCAACCAGATGCTCGACGTTGTGGCCGTCCACGGGGCCGGTGTAGCGGAAGCCGAAGTTTTCAAACAAAGACAGCGACTGCTTGGCGTGTTCGGCTTCGCCCGCCAGCGTTTTGATTTTGTGCTCGACTTTTTGGGCAAGCTCCATCGCGCCGGGCAGCTTGTCCAAAACCTTGCTCGATTGCGCCTTGATGGTGCTCAACACGCCGCGCATATCGCGCACGACGTTGCTGGCGAGGTATTTCGGTAGCGCGCCGACGTTGGGGGAAATCGACATTTCGTTGTCGTTGAGGATGACCAGTAGGTTCACGTCCATGTCGCCCGCGCAGTTCAAGGCTTCAAACGCCTGACCCGCCGTCATCGCACCATCGCCGATAATGGCAACGCTGCGGCGGTCGCTGCCCAAGAGCTTGTCTGCCGCCGCCATGCCCAAAGCCGCGCCGATGGAGGTGGAGGAATGACCCACGCCAAACGCGTCGTATTCGGACTCGCTGCGCTTGGGGAAACCCGCCAAGCCGCCGTAGCGGCGCATGGTGTGCATTTGATCTTTGCGGCCGGTGAGGATTTTGTGCGGATAGCTTTGATGGCCGACGTCCCAAACCAAATGGTCTTCGGGTGTGTCGTACACATAGTGCAGGGCGATGGTCAGCTCGACCGCGCCCAGATTGCTGGCGAAATGCCCGCCGGTTTTGCCTATCGAATCCAGCAGAAACTCCCGCAGCTCGGCGGCGACTTGGGGCAACTGTTTTTTATCCAGACGGCGCAAATCTTGCGGGCTGCCGACGGTATCGAGTAGCGGAGTGTGGCTCATGGTGTGTCTTTGCAGGCTTATTTGTGTATAGCGGGCAATTATAGCAAGAGTTTAGAAAGACGTGGGTTTCCTGCCGGAGGTCGGGTATCGCCGTTAAGCCGTTGTCTGCCGATGGACGCGGCGTTTGGGAATGTGTGTAAGGGTCGTCTGAACATGAAATTACACGCCCTGTATGCTACAATCAACAGATAATCCCATCGGTACCAAAATCATGAAATCCCATAAAAAAGGCAATATTTTCATCATCTCCGCCGCTTCCGGCACGGGCAAGACCACGCTGGTTTCCCGTCTTTTGAAAAACAACGCCGATTTGCGCGTCTCCGTATCGCACACCACCCGCCAGCCGCGCGAAGGCGAACAGCATGGCGTGCATTATCATTTTGTTCCGAAAGAGGAATTTGAATCTTTAATCAAACAGAAAGCCTTTCTCGAACACGCAAACGTTTTCGGCAATTATTACGGAACCAGCATTGCGGGGGTCAATTCCCTTAGCGAAGAGGGTTACGATGTGATTTTGGAAATTGACGTGCAAGGCGCGGCGCAGGTACGCAAATCCCTGCCCGAAGCCAGCAGCATCTTCATTCTACCGCCTTCGTTCGAAGTCCTTGCCGAACGCCTTATCGGGCGCGGCACCGACAGCGAGGAAGTCATCCAAACCCGCCTCTCCAAAGCGCGTCACGAAATCGAACAATCCGTCCTGTTTGACTATATCGTTGTCAACGATGATTTAGACAGAGCGGAAGCCGATCTGCTCCACATCATCAAAGCAGGTCGTCTGAAAAAATCTTCCCAGCAAGGATTTATCTCAAACCTGTTGGAAAATTCCTGAAAAACAGCGAAAATACGCATTTACATTCCATCACAAATTAATAGAAAGAAAGCAAACAAATGGCCCGTATCACCACTGAAGACTGCACAGGCAAAATCCCCAATCATTTCGACCTGACCCTCGTCGCCGCCCGCCGCGCACGCCAGCTTGAAAACGGCAACGCCCCTATGGTTGACGATATCCGCAACAACAAGCCGACCGTTACCGCCCTGCGCGAAATCGCCGCCGGTCAAATCGGTACCGAACTGCTGACCCGCAACAAATAATACCGGCAGGCAAAACCTGCCCAACCGCCGCGCGGATTGTATCGGCGCGACACATCCGACCGATACAGTCTGACGGCTCAAAACAAAACACACACCGAAGGCCGTCTGAAATGCCCGCCCCCCAGCCCACTGCCCCCTACGACGCGCTGACTGCCGAAGCCCGCGAACTTTTGTTCCGTACCGCCTCCTATCTCAGCCCATCCGAACAGGCCGAGCTTGAAAAAGCCGTCGCCTACGCCTTTCACGCCCATGACGGACAAACCCGTAAAAGCGGCGAACCCTACATTACCCACCCCCTTGCCGTCGCCACGCAACTTGCGTTGTGGCACATGGACATACAAGGCTTGTGCGCGGGCGTGATGCACGACGTACTCGAAGACACGGGCGTATCCAAAATCGAAATGGCGGCAGAATTCGGCGAAACCATCTCCGAGATGGTGGACGGGCTTTCTAAACTCGAAAAACTCAAATTTGAAGATCATGCCGAGCATCAGGCGGAAAGTTTCCGCAAGCTCATCCTCGCCATGACCAAAGACGTGCGCGTGATCGTCGTCAAACTCGCCGACCGCCTGCACAATATGCGCACGCTCGGCTCCATGCGTCCCGACAAACGCCGCCGCATCGCCAAAGAAACCCTCGAAATCTACGCCCAAATCGCCAACCGCATCGGCTTGAACAACGCCTACCAAGAGCTTCAGGATTTATCGTTTCAAAACCTCCACCCGAACCGTTACGAAACCCTCAAAAAAGCGATGGACAACAGCCGCAAAAACCGCCGCGACGTCGTCGGCAAAGTTTTGCGCGCCTTCAGTCAGCGTTTGGTCGGCGCGAACATCGAAGCCAAAATCAAAGGTCGGGAAAAAAACCTGTACAGCATCCATCAAAAAATGTTGGCGAAAAAATTGCGATTTGCCGAAGTCATGGACATTTACGGATTCCGCGTCATCGTCAACAGCATTCCCGCGTGTTACGCCGCACTGGGCGCGCTGCACAATCTCTATCAGCCCAAACCCGGCCGCTTCAAAGACTATATCGCCATCCCGAAGAGCAACGGCTACCAAAGCCTGCACACGACCTTAGTCGGTCCTTACGGCTTGCCCATTGAAGTCCAAATCCGCACGCGCGAAATGGATGCCGTAGCCGAAGGCGGCATCGCCGGCCACTGGATATACAAATCCGGCGAAAACACCGTCGATCAAGCCGTCCTCCATACCAACCAATGGCTCAAAAACATCCTCGATTTGCAAGCCAGCAGCGCGAACGCCATCGAATTCCTCGAACACGTCAAAGTCGACCTGTTCCCCAACGAAGTCTACATCCTGACGCCTAAAGGCAAAATTCTCACCCTGCCTAAAGGCTCGACGCCCATTGATTTCGCCTACGCCGTCCACACCGACATCGGACACAAAACCGTTGCCGCGCGCATCAACAACACCATGATGCCCCTGCGTACCAAACTCAAAACCGGCGATTCCGTTGAAATCATCACTTCCGAACACGCCAAGCCCAATCCGGCATGGCTGAATTTCACCGTTTCCAGCCGCGCGCGCAGCGCCATCCGCCAATACGTCAAAAACCTCAACCGCCACGACGCCATCGTCCTCGGCGAAAACCTCCTGCAAAAAGCCCTGTCCAGCCTGTTGCCCAAAGACGTATTGCTTTCAGACGACCTCAAAGAAAAATACCTCGCCGACCTCAACGACAAACAAACCTCGTTTGAAGAAGTCCTCTACAACGTCGGCATGGGGCATACCCTGCCCGTGTACGTCGCCATGCACATCGCCGAACTGGCAGGGCAGCACTTCGGCAGCGAAGTCAAACTCAGCCCCATCAAAGTCAACGACCAAGAAACCGGCCGCATCCATTTTGCCGAATGTTGCCACCCCGTCCCGGGCGATTCCGTCCGCGCCCTTTTGGTCAAAGACAAAGGCATGATTATCCACCGCGATACCTGTCCGACCCTGTTCAAATCCGACCCCGAACAGCAGCTTGATGCGAACTGGGAAGGCATAGGCAGCCATACCTACCGCACCGGACTCAGTATCCAATCCGAAGACGCCCACGGCCTGCTCGCCCTTATGGCGCAAGCCATCTCCAATTCCGGCGCGGATATCGAGTCCGTCGAAACCCCCAACAAAGCGCTGGCAGGTACGGAAGGCTTTGTCGAATTCAAGTTCATCATCAAAGTGAAGGATTTGGCGCAAATCAACCAAATTATTCACAATCTGCACGCCATTCCCCAAGTGCGCAAAGTAGTCCGAAGCTAACGGAAGAAGGGCGGTAAAGCCGATGCCGTTTTGCCGCAAGATAGGGTTTAAGTCTTCTTAAAAATCCGGAAGATACTTTCGCAAAATCAGTAAGAAGCGCGAAATACCACAAAGGTCGTCTGAAAACCGATATTCAAGGTTTTCAGACGACCTTCAAACTTGACAGAAACGACGCAATCAAAGATAATCCCGCAATTCATTTGCAGCCGCATCGACGGCATATACGGCGCAAGCCGACTTGTTAGGAGGTGATGTTTACATCACGGCGCGTATCCCGCCGGTCGCAAGACACCCGAGATACAAACAACCACTTTTTAACAAACCGCCCCTTTTACCTTTCTCCCTTTCGGCGGTTTGAAACCAGAATTCAATTTAAAGGAAATAAAATGCCTGCAATCCGCGTTAAAGAGAACGAACCCTTCGAAGTAGCCATGCGCCGTTTCAAACGTGCCGTAGAAAAAACCGGTCTGTTGACCGAGCTGCGCGCCCGTGAAGCTTACGAAAAACCGACTACCGAGCGCAAACGCAAAAAAGCCGCAGCCGTAAAACGCCTGCAAAAACGCCTGCGCAGCCAACAACTGCCTCCTAAAATGTACTAAACATCAATTGCAGGTCTGCCCTGTGATGCCGAAACACACCGCAAGGCTTGACCTGCGGTGTGTTTTGTTTTTCAGACGACCTTTAGGAGCTGTCGACATTCAATAGTTTCCGTGTCTTTTTATCCCCCAAGCGGTATCTTCTGCGTTGGAAATCCTCACAAGGTGTCCAACCTTGTTGCGGTTTCCGCCTTGAATCTTCCGCTTTGTGAACAAAAATCCACTTGGAAAATTAAATGTCGACAGCCCCTAGGATAATAGGTCGTCTGAAAAATAGAGAATCCCTAAGGCAGTATGTGCAATACCATCTTCCATCTTTTCCTGAAAGTCATCCCATGAGCCTGAAAGCACAATTAACCGAAGACATGAAAACCGCGATGCGTGCCAAAGATCAAACTGCTTTAAGCACCATCCGCCTCATCAATGCCGCCATCAAACAATTTGAAGTGGACGAGCGCACCGAAGCCGATGACGGCAAAGTGATTGCCATCATCACCAAAATGGTCAAACAGCGCAAAGACAGTGCCAACATCTACGCCGAAGCAGGCCGTCAGGACCTGGCGGACAAAGAAAATGCCGAAATCGAAATCCTGCACCGCTACCTGCCGCAAATGATGTCTGCCGAAGAAATCCGCACTGCCGTGGAAACCGTAATCGCCATGACCGGAGCTTCCGGAATGGCTGACATGGGCAAAGCCATGGGCGTGTTGAAAACCCAGTTGGCGGGCAAAGCCGATATGGGTGAAGTCAACAAAATCCTCAAAGCTGCGCTGACTTCATAATTGAATACCGACCGCTTTGGACGGATTCAAAAAAAGGTCGTCTGAAACCGAGATTTCGGGTTTCAGACGACCTTTTTTAAGCTTAGGCTTACCGTTTGCCGATATTGTGAAATATCTTGCCCATATCGTTTAAGAAACGGGGTTCGCGCTGGATCAGGTAAACAATCAAGGGGATATTGCCGATGGCGACGATCAGGTAAAGCAGGGAAATGCTGTCGAACAGCATCAAGAGTACCGCGCTTAAAATGGCAGCCGATACCATGAACACGCCATTGATAATGTTGTTGGCGGCGACGGCGTGGGCGCGGAAGGATTCGCTGCTGGCGGTTTGCAGCCAAGTGTAGAGCGGGACGGAGAAGAAGCCGCCGAAGAAGCCGATCAGCGTCATGACGAGCATGACGGGATACGCCATGCCTTGCGACAGGAACCAAGTGATGCCGTTGAGCTCGGTAAAGCGTTGCCCTTGGGTCAGCCATACCAAAATCAAGCCGAATACGGTCAAACCCGTCGTGCCGACGGTTACCAAGCCCAAGAGCAAGCGTTCGTGGCTGAGTTTGGCGCACAACACCGAGCCGGCGGCGATGCCGATGGAGAATAGGGCGAGCATGAGGTTGAAGACGTTGTCGTTGCCGCCCAAATGGATTTGCGTAAAAGTCGGCAGTTGGGTGGTGTACACCGAGCCGATAAACCAAAACCATGATATGCCGATGATGGATGTGAAGACGGAATCATATTGCACGGTTTCGCGCAGGAGCGCGTGCGTACCTTTGACGATGTTCCATTCGATTTTGGTGTTGGGGGCTTTGGCGGGGACGTTAGGCATGAAGAAGCTGGTCAGCGTGCCGCCGATGGCGACGAGCAAGACTAAGATGCCGACGACGGAGGGCGGCAAGCCTGCGACGGACGTGCCTAAAATCTGACCGAACAAAATGGCGATGAATGTTCCTGATTCGATCAGGCTGTTGCCCATAATCAGCTCTTTGTCGTTGAGGTAATCGGGCAGGATGGCGTATTTCAGCGGGCCGAACAACGTCGATTGCGCGCCCATGCAAAACAGGCAGACCAAGAGTAGCGGGGCGGACTGGATATAGAAGCCGAACGCCGCCACCGCCATGATGACGATTTCCAATACTTTGATCCATCGCGCCAAGACGGCTTTGTCGAATTTGGTGCTCAGTTGTCCCGACAGCGCGGAAAACAGGAAATACGGCAGGATAAACAGCAACGCGCCCAAGTTCAGCATTTGGCTGGCGGGCAGGAAGTTGTTTTTGCCCAAACCGTAGAAGCTGATCATCACAAACAGCGCGGTTTTGAACATATTGTCGTTGAACGCGCCCAGAAACTGCGTCCCGAATAATGGGGCGAAACGGCGGCTGGTCGGGAAATTCAGATTGTCTTTTTTGAGGCTCATTTTTCGGATTCTTGTTCTTCTTTTTCTATTTCGTTTTCAAGCAGTTTGTCGGTGGAATCGTCGTCCATCAGAATGCGGTGTGCCGGTCCTTCGAGATCGTCAAACTGCCCGTTTTTGCCCGACCACCAGAAAAAATAGCCGATGGCAAACGCCAAAATAATACTGATGGGCACTAAGATAAACATACTTTCCATCACATCGCTCCGGTCAAATCGGTTAAGACAAAAGTCTGTCCCGATACGGTCAGATATTCGTTGCGCAGCGAGCCGACGGGGGCGTCGTCAAAAAACAGTTCGATACGGTCTTTCACGACGCGCCAATATTGCGGAATCTCGGTTTGCCCGAAAGGCGCCAAAACCTCCGCCGCCACGCCTTCTTCACTTTGCAGCTTGACGGCGAAACGCCCGCTCTGCGGCTGAGTTTCGGATTCATCATCCGGCAGCATGATGAAAAAGCCCACATGGGCGCCTTGTTGCGTATGGATACTGAAATAGTGCATATCAAAGAATCTTAAAAGGCTGCCGCTGTTTTCAGACGACATAGTGAATACAAAAACTTTCTAAATGTAACAGTTTGACACGCCCCTGCAAAGGGCTTTACGCCCCCGCGTTCGACAGGTCGTCTGAAAACAAACCGTTTCCCTTTAAACATCAATATCTTCCTTTATCGCTTTCCGCCTGCTCCAAGTCAAACATTAAGCCAAGCAGCCGCCCCCGTTTTTTGCTAGAATAGCGCGGTTTACATTCATCAACCGATTTCAGACGACCCCGTCCAACCGGCGGCGGCAGAAACCACACGGAAAGCAATATTCATAAAGTTGCCCCATTCCGAATGTAGCAATCATTTTTCTTTCATAGATTTTACGCCACCAACCGATACGGCCTGCCGCGCAGATGCCCGGCTCGAACCTCAAGCGCATCCACTATGCCTGCGGGAGATGTTTGGCGGTATATCCACGACAAAGAACAGATTGCCGATACTGCCCGCACAGGTCGTCTGAAACATCCAGGAGCCACAACAAATGACCCAAAAACTCATCCTAGTTTTGAACTGCGGCAGCTCATCCCTCAAAGGCGCCGTGCTGGATAACGACAGCGGCGAAGTCCTGCTCAGCTGCCTTGCCGAAAAACTCAACCTGCCCGACGCTTACATCACGTTCAAAGTAAACGGCGAAAAACACAAAGTCGACCTGTCCGCCAAGCCCGACCACACCGGCGCAGTTGAAGCCCTGATGGAAGAACTCAAAGCCCACGGCCTCGACAGCCGCATCGGCGCCATCGGCCACCGCGTTGTCAGTGGCGGCGAACTGTACAGCGAATCCATCCTCGTTGACGACGAAGTCATCGCCGGCATCGAAAAATGTATCCCGCTCGCCCCTCTGCACAACCCCGCGCACCTCTTGGGCCTGCGTGCCGCACAAAGCATTTTCAAAGGCCTGCCCAACGTCGTCGTTTTCGACACCGCCTTCCACCAAACCATGCCGGAACACGCCTACAAATACGCCATTCCGCAAGAATACTATGAAAAATACGGCCTGCGCCGCTACGGCGCGCACGGTACCAGCTACCGTTTCGTTGCCGACGAAACCGCACGCTTCCTCGGCAAAGATAAAAAAGACCTGCGCATGGTGATTGCCCACTTGGGTAACGGCGCGTCCATTACCGCCGTCGCCAACGGAGAATCACGCGATACCAGCATGGGACTGACCCCGCTGGAAGGCCTCGTGATGGGTACGCGCAGCGGCGACATCGATCCCGCAGTCTTCGGCTTCCTCGCTGAAAACGCCAACATGACAATCACTCAAATCACCGACATGTTGAACAAAAAATCCGGCCTGCTCGGCTTGTCCGGCCTGTCCAACGACTGCCGTACCATCGAAGAAGAATCCGGCAAAGGCCATCCCGGCGCGAAACTCGCCCTGGACGTCTTCATCTACCGTCTCGCCAAATACATCGGCAGCATGGCTGTGGCAGCCGGCGGTCTGGACGTACTCGTCTTCACCGGCGGTATCGGCGAAAACTCCGACATCATCCGCGAACGCGTACTCGGCTACTTGGGCTTCCTCGGTCTGAAAGCCGACCACGAAGCCAACCTGAAAGCCCGCTTCGGTAACGCAGGCGTGATTACGACTGCCGACAGCTCAGCCGTCGCCGTTGTTATCCCGACCAACGAAGAATTGATGATTGCACACGACACCGCCCGTCTGAGCGGCCTGTAATACAGCGAGTCATCCGATAAAAAACCTGCCGAAAACGGCAGGTTTTTTGTTGGCACGGCAAAAAGCATGATTTGTCTGCATGACCCGCTTCGGGATTTCCTCTCTGTCGTCAAACAAAAGAAGAGGGCGCAGGTTTTTCTGCTTTATGTCCCGAACGATATTTACCCCGATTTCTTCCCTCTCAGCAAGAGCCGCGATAAGTTGCTTTTCGGTAAAAAGGTCGTCTGAAAACCATTTTCAGACGACCTTTTTCATCGCTATTGCTTCACAGGTTTCAAAGTCGGCAAAACCGTATCCCAAATCGCCAGCACTTCGGCTTCGCTGCGCTTCGTCCCGTCTTTTTTCTCCGCGCCAAACTGCATCATGA